>CBDUCT010000394.1:0-3663 GCA_965365715.1 uncultured Cyclobacteriaceae bacterium
CCCTCCCATAATCATCACATCCTTAATGGTGGTTAATTCACTTTTTCCGATATCCAGAATTTTTTTAACACCTTGCGGTTGAGCAATAAAATAAGCATGATCGTTTTCCCTGAATTTGGAAGAACCATGAGGGATCAGGGTTTTTCCGTTTCTTAAAATTGCCGCAGTCACAAAATCATGATCCGGATTTAAGAAAGCTGTTTCTTTTAAAGAATGGTCTTTGAGCTCATTATTCTTATCGATCGTGATCCCGAGAAGGGTCAGCATTCCCTCATCGAATTCAAAAGTGTCAGTCACCATGGATTTTGCAAGGAGTCTCTTTATCTCTCTTGCAGCCAGGGATTCAGGTGATATTAATTCATCAACACCAATGGTCTTGAGATCCAGCACATCGGTTTTGAGAAAGAATTCCAGGTTACTGATCCGGGCAATTGTCTTTTTAGCTCCCAGTTTTTTGGCTATAATGGATGATGCCAGATTTGTCTCTTCGTAGCTGGTCACAGCTATAAACAGGTCTACGTCCTTGATGTCAGCTTCCACCAGTACACTGTAGGATGTTGAACTTCCTTTTACAATGGCACAATCAAAATGACTTGAAGCATAATCCAACTTCTCCTGGTCAACATCTATTAATACAATATCCTGCTTTTCATAAGCAAGAAGTTTTGCGAGATGAAAACCTACTTCACCAGCTCCGGCAATTATTATTTTCATTCAAAAACAGTAGTACAATAATTAGGACAAATTTGATTATATATCCTGAACAATTCAAATTGTTTAGGATGATTATTATCATATATTAGGGTCTTTTAGTAATAAAGTACAGGTATCAATGCCAAATTCTAGAATTGGAGAGTGAAAATGGTAAAAATATCAGGTTCAGATTTAACCGTTAAGGATCCATGATGTAACTGCATGATCTGTCGTGACAGGGCCAGGCCAATTCCGGAACCTTCTTTCTTCGTTGAGTAAAATGGGATAAATATCCTATCCACGGCCTCCTTGATAATTCCAGGGCCATTGTCCTTTACCTCAATAATGGCCCTTCTTTCATTATCTATCCTTCCCCTCAATTCAATCCTGGCTTCTTCTTTTTCGAGTAAAGCTTCCTTGGCATTTTTAATCAGGTTTATCAGTACCATTTCAATAAGTTCCTTGTCAGCATTTATTTCAAGATTCTCGGGCGATAAAGTGATCTCGAATTCTATACCAAGGCTATCCATTTCAACACTTAGAAGGTGATTAATATGATCAAACATTTTATGAACACTGATGGTTGAGAATTTTGGTTTGGGAATTGTCGTATAATCCCGGTAGGCATCTACAAACCTGACCAGTCCTTTACTGCGATTCTCTATTGTATTCAAACCATCCTTTAGATCATCAACAGACTCATCTTCTATCTGATAGGTGCCATTATCCTCGGCTTTGGTAATATCCTCCTTTAAGATCTGGTTGAGTGTTTCAGTTAGTGATGCGATAGGAGTAATGGAATTCATAATTTCGTGTCTCAGTACCCTGGTTAAATTCTGCCAGGCTTCAATTTCTTTTTGCTGAAGTTCGGTCTGTATATTCTGAAGGGCAATCAGTTTGTACGATTTTCCTCTTAACCTCAATTCGGTGGCATGAATGGCCAGAGATATATCATTAGTATTTCTTAATAATGCCTTGTCTCCAGGATTCATGTCCATAAGCTTTTTGTAAAGTTCCGGGTTCCTGGGTTTTAATTCAATAATATTCCTCATCTGTGGCGTTTGCAAAAAGCGCTTTGCCGTAGTATTGATGATCCCGATCTGACCTTCATGGTCAAAAGATAACAGACCCGTACTGACATGCTGTACTACAGTGTGGAGGTAATTAAGGTGCTCTTCTTTTTCTGCTCTTGCCAGTCGAAATGCCTCCAGGACCTCATTGAAGGCTTTATTAAGTTCCCTGAAGGTCCGGCCAAGTTTATTGTCATAAGTAAATCCTGAAGAAAAGTCTGAGTATTTTATAGATTCAAGGAATCTGGTGAGTTTCCTGTTCGTGTTTTCAATATAACGAAACAGGTCTACCAATTGAATAATAATTATAACTCCGATTATTAAAGGGCTGACAAATTTATTTTCATATCCCAATAAATGAATAAAGAGGTAAGTACTGCCAAACAAGAGCAGTACCCGGATTATAACCGATATTCTATAATTGTTAAAGCCCATATTTCTCCAATCTTCGGTAAAGTGATGACCGGGTCAATCCCAATTCATTAGCTGCCTGAGTTATATTTCCATTGAATTTCTGAAGAACCTTCCTGATCAGGATTTTCTCTACTTCTTCAAGATGGTAATCTTCAAGATGAACGCCTGACTTGTCTTTTTCCTGAGCCGCTGGACTGAAAAAGAAATCTTCAGGATTCAGCACATGACCGCCGCCCATAATAACTGCCCGTTCAATAGCGTGTTGTAGTTCCCTGACATTTCCAGGCCAGGAATAATTCATCATTTTCTTCCTGGCTGCTTCACTTACACTAAGGATGTTTTTGTTATATTTCTTGGTATATATCTGTAGAAAATGCTGAACCAGCAGGTCAATATCTTCTTTCCTTTCACGCAGGGGAGGTAGTTCAACTTCTATAGTATTTATACGGTATAATAAGTCCTGACGAAATTCATTTTTTTGAACCAGGTCGTAAATAGGCAGGTTGGTGGCGCATATTAAACGAATATCTATAGACTTTGATTTATTGGATCCTACCCGCGTTACACGCCTGTTCTGCAAAGCACTCAGGAGTTTTGCCTGTAAGGGTAAAGAAAGATTCCCTATTTCATCAAGAAACAAAGTTCCGCCTGAGGCAACTTCGAACCTTCCAGGTCGGTCATCTTTTGCATCCGTAAACGCACCCTTCACATGGCCAAACAATTCGCTTTCGAATAAAGTTTCACTTATCGCACCCAGGTCGACACTGATGAAAATCTCATCCTTCCGGTTGGAATTCCTGTGTATAGCCCTGGCCATCACCTCTTTACCGGTTCCGTTTTCACCAAGTATCAATACATTTGCATCCGTAGAGGCGACCCGGTCAATCGTTTGAAATACCCTTTGCATGGCAGAAGAGCTGCCAATTACATCCTGGAATTTATGATCTATATCTGAGGAGATCTGTTTCTGTTTGTCCTTTAAATCATTTACCTCCATTTTAGACTTCCGGAGTTGCATGGCCGAATTCACGGTGGCCAGCAATCTTTCATTTTCCCAGGGTTTTAGTATGAAGTCCATGGCGCCCTCTTTGATCGCTTTCACCGCCATCTGAACATCGCCATAAGCCGTTATCAAAATAACCACTGCTGAAGGATCTATTTCCAGGATTTTCTCCAGCCATAGAAAACCTTCATGTCCGCTGCTTACATCCTTGGTGAAATTCATGTCAAGCAATATGACATCGTAGTTTTCATTTTTCAGTAAAGTGGGTATAGAATCGGGTGTTTTTTCAATATCTACCTGTTTGAAATTTCTTTTCAAAAAAATCCTGGCTGCCTTCAGCAGATCTTCATTATCATCAACGATCAGTATTTTGCCGGTCTTTATTTTATCTTCTGGCATGCTTAGTCTGGAAAAATTACAAATTTGAAATACACTCCTCTAAATATAATTTATATATACGGTTTTTTAAAAACTTTTGATATA
>CBDUCT010000395.1:0-3652 GCA_965365715.1 uncultured Cyclobacteriaceae bacterium
AGGGCTGTAAATCTCAGGCCTGAAACCAAGTTTTTCAATTACTTTTTCAACATCCTGCTCAGATTCTTCAAGGACCGCCAATGTAACATCAGGATACATTTTTTGATAATACTGTAATATCCGGTGGTCAAAGGATTGAATGTTTACCCTTTTCCAGGGTACATACGCATCAATGGTTTTCTATACTATATCCGAAAAATCATAATAATCAGGATGATATATACCGTCCCATTCCGGATTTGATTTGATCTCAATATTATAATAAACTTCATTTCGACGATGATCCTTACAATATTTTTCAGCCATTTTAAAAACATCAGCCAACCTGGGTTTAAAAGCCTTTTGCTTACTTTGATCAGGGAATTTCGTATTTCCTTTAGATCCGCAATCATATTTTAAGATCTCTTCATACGTAAGATTATATATATTCGGCCAGTCAGCAACATGACCGTCTATGGATTTTTCACCGGGTCCGAGGCAAAAATCCGGAGAGATCCAGGGATCATGTGAAACGATAACTTCACCATCTTTACTTATCACCACATCCATTTCAAGAGTCTTCACACCAAAATCAAGTGCTTTTTCAAAGGCCTCTAGTGAATTTTCAGGCATAATGCCACGGCATCCTCGGTGACCCTGCCAATCGAAGTCCTGAGCTATAGATTGAAAAGAAACCATAAGAATTAAGCTAAAATACTTCATCTGCCAAATAACTGGTAATCAACAAACCTTTGTATATAACAAAAATTCAATATTCAAATTAAGCACAAAAAAACACTGGTGATTCGCCAGTGTTTCTTTCAATAACAATCAAAAATCTATTTAATTTCCCAGAATGATTCTCCAAGGAGTAATTCCTCAAGATTTCCTTCACCCTTGGTTTTAATCTCATACTCGATCTGATCTTCAACACGTTGATCATAGGGTGACTTTTCAAGGCTCTGGAAAATACCCATCGGCCTCGGAAGTTCCGGATTAAATGACATATCTGACAGTATTAATGCCAGTGTGGAATCCTTTTCATTATGGACAAGCAAATCATCCACAGAATAAGATCCATTATTGAGAGGAACTACTTTTGGAGTATATCCATCCAAAATTATTCCTTTATCCCTGTCTTTCCCGAATATCAGAGGCTTTCCATCTTCAAGCCATATGGTGGTTTCCTCCCTTGTATCCTTGTTAGTAAATTCCTCAAATGCCCCATCATTAAATATCCGGCAATTGGTATAAATTTCAAGGAAGGAGGTGCCTTTATGTCTGGCAGCTCTATCGAGTAAATATTGCAGTAATTTTCTGTCCTTGTCATGACCCCTCCCCACAAAGGTGGCGCCAGCTCCCAAAGCCAGGGAAGTTGGATTAAAAGGATCATCAAGAACACCTAATGGCGAGGATTTTGTAATCTGACCTTTATGGGAGGTGGGTGAATATTGACCTTTAGTTAAACTGTATACTTCATTATTAAACATCATAATGTTAATATCTACATTCCTTCTGCAGGTATGTATAAAATGGTTCCCACCAATACTCATATTATCTCCATCACCGGTAGCAACCCAGACGCTTAGATCAGGACGTGAGATCTTCAGACCTGATGCTATGGCCAGAGCCCGGCCATGAATGGAATGGAATCCATAGGTTTCCATATAATAGGGAAATCTTCCGGAGCATCCAATTCCTGAAACTGAAACTATCTTTTCCTTTGGGATTCCTAACTCGGGCATGATCCTCTGAACCGGAGACAGTACAGCATAAGCACCACATCCGGCACACCAGCGAACATCCACATCAGGTTTAAAATCCTTAGGGGTATACTTTATTTCACCTTCATGAGGCTTCTCTATAATGTCATTTAGAATGGTTTTCATAGCTTAGTTCTCCTTTTGGTTTAATAGTTCAAGAATTTTTTCTTCAATCTCGATGGCCTTAAATGGTTTCCCCTGAACTTTATGCATTCCAATTACAGGAACCAAATATGTAGATTGAATGATCGTTTTCAATTGACCCATATTCATTTCAGGGATGAATACTCGTTTAAAACTAAACAATATCTCTCCCAGATTTTTAGGGAAAGGGTGAATGTATTTTAAATGGGCAAAGGACAACTTATGTCCTTCATCAATAAGTTTGTCATAAGCGGTTTTAGCTGCACCAAAAGTACTTCCCCAACTTAGAACCAGAAGATCGCCCTCCTTATCACCTGTAACTTCAAGTTCAGGTATATCATTTACGATTCCTTCAATTTTTTCCTTTCTCAATTCAACCATTTTCTGATGGTTCATTGGATCATGACTTACGTGTCCGGTAACATCCGCCTTCTCAAGGCCTCCGATCCTATGTTCTAAACCCTGAGTTCCAGGAATGGCCCATGGTCTGCTTAAAGTAACAGGATCTCGTTTATATGGGGCGAAGGTCTCGGGATCCTTGGCAAATTCAGGTGTAAGATCCGGCAGTTCCTCCATTCCGGGTATCTTCCAGGGCTCTGTGGCTTGTCCGATATAGCCATCAGTAAGCAAGATCACCGGGGTCATATATTTTAAAGCAAGTCTGGCCGCTTCAACCGTCATATTAAAACAATCTGATGCACTCGCTGCTGCTAATACTGGCATTGGGGCTTCACCGTGCCTGCCATACATTGCCTGTAGCAGATCACCCTGTTCAGGTTTGGTAGGCAATCCGGTACTAGGGCCTGATCTCTGAACATTTACAATAACCAGGGGAAGTTCTGTGATAATAGCAAGACCAATAGCTTCCGTTTTAAGAGATAAACCGGGACCACTAGTTGTTGTAGCTGCCAGATATCCACCAAAAGCCGCTCCGATAGCACTGGTTATTCCGGCTATTTCGTCCTCAGCCTGGAGATGTTTTACACCATATTTTTTGTACCCGGATATGGCATGTAATATTTCCGATGCCGGGGTTATCGGATAAGAACCTAAGAATAACGGAATATTAGCTTTTCTGGAGGCGACGACAAGACCTAAAGCAACAGCCTGATTACCAGTAATGTTGCGATACCTTCCCGGCTCCAGGGATGCTTTCTTGATCTGATATTGCTTTTTAAATAGAGGGTTCTTTTCAGCAAAATTCCATCCGGCTTTCAAAACCTTCACATTGGCCAATACAATATCTTCCTTGCCCTTAAATTTTTTATTAATCCATGCCACGCTGGGCTCAATAGGCCTGTCGAACATCCAGTAGACTATTCCAAGGGCGAAAATGTTCTTTGTTCTCTTGACAAGCTTAGGGTTCAGGTTGAGACCATCAAGTTCCTTCTTGATCTCATCAAACATATCAATGGCAAATACCTGATATTTTTCAAGACTTCCATTTTCCAGTGGATTAGAACTAAAAGCCGCCAGCTTCAGATTTTTCTCATCAAATCCACCTGTATTTACTATGATAATACCATGCTCCCTTAAATTTGGAAGATTCACTTTCAGCGATGATGCATTCATTGCTACCAAGACATCGATAAAATCTCCGGTAGTTTTTATATTCTTGGTGCCAAAATGAACCTGAAATGCACTTACCCCATACAGGGTACCCTCGGGTGCCCTGATTTCAGAAGGGTAATCCGGGAAGGTATTCACCTCATTCCCGGCAAAACCAGAAGTATCAGAAAATTGTGTACCAATTAACTGCATACCAT
>CBDUCT010000396.1:0-3650 GCA_965365715.1 uncultured Cyclobacteriaceae bacterium
TTTAGGCACTTTGTATTTTGTCAGATTTTCCCTGCAGTGATTTATAATTTCTTCTTTCGTTAGGGCAGGATCCTTTTTTGTTATAAATAATTTGATCGATTCTCCTGTACGTTCATCGGGTATACCAATAGCCGCAACTTCCAATACACTTTCATGTAACGCAACTACATCTTCTATTTCATTTGGATATACATTAAACCCCGATACCAGAATCATATCCTTTTTTCTGTCAACTATTTTGAAATAGCCATCATCCATCATAATACCAATATCACCCGTTCTAAACCAATTATCAAAAAATGCATTCCGGGTATCTTCGTCTTTATTCCAATACCCCTGCATAATCTGATGTCCACGTGCACATATTTCTCCGGCTTCACCTGTTTTAACTTTTTTTCCGTTATCATCTAGAACAGTCATTTCTGTTCCCGGGACGGGTAATCCAATTGTACCTATCTTATGATTTCCATCAATAGGATTACAGGATAATACAGGTGAGGTTTCTGATAATCCATAACCTTCTACCAATGGGCATCCCGTTACATCTTCCCATTTCTCAGCCACGAACTTCTGCACAGCCATTCCCCCTCCAACTGAAACTTTCAGGAATTCAAAATTAATCTCTTTAAATTTTGGATGATTTAAAAGTCCATTAAAAAGGGTATTTACCCCGCTGATGAATGTAAACGGATATTTCTTCAATTCCTTAATAAAACTGTCAAGGTCACGGGGATTTGTGATGAGGATATTTTTAGCACCAAGCTGTAACATGCAGAGACAATTTACCGTCAATGCAAAAATATGATACAAGGGAAGGGCTGTAATAACAACCTCTTCCAGTTCTTTTAACTTCGGTTTCATCCACTCCCGAATCTGCAGCATATTAGAAACTATGTTCTTATGAGACAGGGTGGCACCCATGGCAACGCCGGTTGTTCCCCCGGTATATTGCAGGAAGGCGGTATCAGAGGATTTAATTTCAATTGGTTCAAATATAAGCCTTCCGCCTTTGTCAAGAATATCCCTATATTTCAATCCCATCGGAATATTATACTTGGGAACCATTTTCTTGACCTTTTTGACAATGAAGTTTACCAGTTTGCCTTTAAGCCCTCCTATCTGATCCCCCATCTCAGTAATAATAACATGCTGAATATTTGTGTTGTGCAGGATCTTCTCTAAGTTTGAGGCAAAATTTGCTAATATTACGATAGCTTTTACTCCGGCATCTTTAAATTGATGTTCCATCTCCCTAGGAGTATACAGGGGGTTTGTATTTACTACGATCAACCCTGCCCGGAGTGATCCGAATAAGGCAATGGGGTATTGCAGAAGGTTAGGCATTTGCAGCGCAATCCTGTCACCGGGTTTAAGGCCACTATTCTGTAAATAAGCTGCAAAATCTCTTGAATACCTATCAATATCGTTAAAAGAAAGGGTTCTCCCAAAATTTACATAGGCGGGATTATCACGGAAGGGTGGAACACTTTGAACAAGCAATTCAACAACGGAATTATATTTTGATGGATCAATATCATTCTCAACACCAGTAGGATACTTTTTTTGCCAGATAAATTTACTCATGTGATACGGGGTTTGAAATGCATTTATTCATATACAGAGATTTTATTTCTGAAGATTAAATATATGAAATTATTAGCTGAAATTATCTTCAAAATGTTGTTTGTGCTATCAATGGCACCAATCTCAGTTATTTCATTGTTATAAATATTCAAAGCCAAAATTTTTGTGTCCTGAATAAAAACCAGTTGACTACCATCAAAGCAAATTTGACAATCTGAGCTTATGCCGAGTTTACGGATATAATTTCCAAGATTATCAAATAAATAAATGTCTTTACTGGAATTATAGAGATATATCCTGTTCTGGTATTCTTTAATTTGCAGCAGATCCCATTCTTCATCTGCTATTACAAGGGGTATGGCACTTGATGTAACAACTACATTACTAAATAAATTTACCTTCTTTATTGAAAGATCCGATTGATCAAATAACCATAAATTATTATCTGCCGAATAAGCAGTTTCAGTAACAAAGCCTGCGACTGAAGGACTTAAATTAGCTTCATTCAAAGGATTGAGAAATCTGTCCAGTATTAAATAAGATTGTTGATCTCTGTAAAAGCCAAATATTTTTGAAGTATGCGAGGCATCAATTGAATAGATCGGTGATTTTAAAGGTCCGGAATAAGAAATTTGGACCGCCCCTTTTTTATCATACTTAAAAATTACACCATCCTCATTTGCGAGATACAAATTACCAGAAAAATCAGAAGTGGCATCGACTACATCATTTACTGACCATTCATTAACCAGCTTTAATTCCTGAGCGGATAAATTGCCGGAACCAATATAAATACTCAGGAAAATAAAAATTAAGCCCTGCTTAATCAACAAATTTCTTGATTTGCATCTCATTATCACTAAACTCTCCATAAGTGAATGAAAAGATCCAATCACCAATATTTATATAACGGCTGTTATTGTTTATATTCAGGACCAAAGGAAGATGCCGATGTCCAAAAATATAATAATCATGGTGTTCATTTTCTTCCATATCCTTGCAGTATTGTAACAACCATTCATCATCACCTTTAAATTCATGATCCTTTTGGAGATTTTTGAGTCTGCTTTTTTTTGAATATCGATTGGCAATTTTAAAAGCTATATCGGGGTGAATCCACTTGAACATCCATTGACTAACCGGGTTTTCAAACAATCTTTTAAAGAATTTGTATTTTCTGTCACCTGGTCCAAGCCCATCTCCATGTCCTATTAAAAACTTCTTATCGTTAATTTTTACAATTGCCGGATCCCGATATACCGGTATATCAAATTCATCTTGAAAATAATGGAACATCCAAATATCATGATTACCAGAAAAAAATGTGATGGGAATTCCTTCATCCCGCAATTCCATTAAAGTTCCCTGCAATCGTGTAAAACCCTTAGGTATGGTATACCTGTATTCAAACCAGAAATCGAATATATCCCCCAGGATAAAAATATGTTGTGCATCACTTTTAATGTCTCTCAACCACTTGACTACCTTCTTTTCACGTACAATACTGGGCTCCTCAGCAGAAGTACCGAGATGAAAATCAGATGCAAAAAACACTTTCTTATTTTCGGCTGTATTTATATCTTCTAATTGCCTGATCATAGAGTTTCAACAAATATAGGCAAAAAAAAATCAGGCATTTCCTCCTGATTTTAAATTTTCATCTGCCGGTTTTCATGCCCTATCTTCCTTTTGAATATCTTCAACATGCTCTCCTTTATCCTGTCCCCCTGAAGATTTATCCAATGGCACATCTTTCTCTATCTTAGGAAGAGATTCATCTTTATTTGAAACGGCGGGATTTGATTCTTCCTTACTTAGATCAAGTATTGTCTTATCCTCCTTTTTATCTGGGATTGTTTCATCTTCTGCAAGGCTGGAAGTCGCCTCTTCTTTCTTGTCTTCTTCCTCAATTCCGTTTTGGGTATAAGCCTCATAAGTGGTTGGCTTATCGAAGGGCCTTTTTCCTATTAACCTTTCAAGGTCGGATTGGAAAATGATTTCCTTTTTCCCTCATTCATTAGCGAGGATCTCGAGTTTATCCCGCTTATCCAACAACAGGTTTTTAG
>CBDUCT010000397.1:0-3650 GCA_965365715.1 uncultured Cyclobacteriaceae bacterium
CTAAGCTAATTATCACAAAGAAGAAAATATTTAGCCATGCAAAGGAATTTCCTATAACGGAATAAATCGTTTTATAGCCTTCTACAGGTACATCAGAATATAAAATATCAGAATCTGAAGTAAAGAAATCCTGAGAAGCTAAAACCTGTCCTTTATAGTTGAAAGCGGCTGACAGGCCTTTGGAGGCTGACCTCACCATGTTAAAACCATGCTCAATAGCTCTGAAAGAGGCTACATAAGTATGATAAGGTGCAATTTCCTCCCAGTCATTTGCCGGGACCAACATAATATCAATATTCATATTCCTGACCTGATTAATTAAATCCGGGAAATCCATATCAAAACATATTGCGGAACCAACCCGCCCATAGGGAGAATCAAAATTTTTAATAATTCCATCTCCGTAGTTTCCCTCGCCGGGTGTGGGTCTGGATTTATGATAGGTAAAGATAATTTCTCCTTTAGGTGAAATCCATACTATTTTATTTTCAGGTTTTTTTTGAGGATATCCTTTTGGAATAATACACATCGGAATTCCAAAGTATACATTGTTTTTCAGTGCTGTTATTTTGGCCTTTTCGATAAATCCTTGTTCAGCATCTTCCGATATCGTTACAATAGCTTCTGCCCCAAAAACAATTTTTGAGCCGGCTGATGCGGCAACATCGCATTTCCGCAGGAAATTGGAAGAGTTCCTTGCCTCAATGGAATCGGCATTCTTACTCATATGATACTTTAGATGGGCTTTTTCAATATTGATCGAGGCTACTCGCACTGTGCTGGCTTGGATTTCTTTCTGTATTCTAATCTGACCTGATATGATTATAAACAATAACGGTACTCCATAGAACAGCAGGCTCTGCTTTAACGTACTTTCCTCGAAGGAATTATCCCAGAGCCAGTTTATAATGGAAGCGGTCCAGGTTATTAGAAAAATTAATCCCCAAATACCAGTAATAGAAATAACCTGAATCAGTGGTAAAGATATTTGTGTGTGTGCAAGCGTTCCATATGAACCGGAAGGATTAGTTGATATTACTATGTATTCCATAATAACATATACAGAGGGAAATACTAAAGTTGAAATAATACCCTTCACTTTCTGAGTGTAAATCCTGTCGATTATATAAGTAAGCGATGTAAATACACTCATCATAAACGAAATAAAATAGTAGAAAAAACCTGATAAGGGCATCATTCCTTTCCAGATGAATATGTTTGACAACCAACCTGCTAAAACTATGATTAAGAAACCTATCAATGGTTTTTGGAACCTCAAAAATCTAATTAAAAAAATTGGAGCTATAAATGCGGCAATTGGCAAAATCCATCTTCCATTGAAGAAGAAAAGAAAGATAAACCCAATCAACAAATAGATATAGGGATAATGATTTCTTGACGTGGTCATAGCGTTTCTCTTTCCATATTTTCACAAATCATCAGCCTGTAAGGAGGTGAGATTATCAGGTATTTGATAAGCTCAACTTCAATATTCAATAAATTGCATCCAAAGACAAGACAAGGAAGATATTCTTTCATTCCCGACTATTTAATTTTTTGGTTGATCCAGTCAATCAATATCTGGTCAAAAAGCCGACTTTCCTCTAATTGGGGAATATGACCACTCTTTTCAAAGAGGGTTAATGTGAAATCTGGTATGTTCTCATAATTTGATTTCCAGAGTGTATATGGAATCACAAAGTCATATTTTCCCAAACCGACAAACATAGGCACGGAAATGGGGATGGCTGGTTCGAACATGTTATAGTCATTAAAAACATTAACAAATAAGTGCTGGGTGACTTCTGAACGAACGGTCATGTCTTTCCAGAGCCAACCCGCATCGTAAGTAGGATCATACCAGTATTGTGGAGCCATATTATTGTACCTGGCAGAGGCTTCAGCTTGCCCGGTGAGTCGATCCAACTCTTTTACTTTACCCCAGTTTTCTTCCTGTATCTTCTTTCTTTCCGCAGATGCGGTTTCCCATAGGGCGGCTGCCTTTTTATCATAGGTTGAATTGCCCCATTCGGCCGGTGATCCGATCACGATCAGACCCGCAACATGATTCCCGAATTTCTTCACATACTCTGTGGCAATAGTTCCATGTATGCTATGCCCCAGGATCAATGGCATCTCCAGGCCAAGTGCATTACGTATCTGCTCCACATCCTGCACAATAGATTGAATATTGACTTTTTGTAGATCTTCAGCCATGTAATCCTCGGCAAACCACTTCATATCCACAAAATACATTTTCAGATGCAGTCTTAGATTGTTGAAAAAAGTCCGTGGATAGTAAATCGATGAACCTATAACCAGGCAGGGTATACCTTCACCTTCAATCACATAGCTTAGCCGACTGCCATCCACTTCGATCACACCTTTTCTTGATTTCCTTGACTCTTGAGATTGCTCATTTTGCTGTGCAGTTACGTTCAGGCTCAGGATTACCGAAAATGTAAAAAGTATGTGAAATCTAACTATTGCCATATAAAATAAAACCTTTAATCAAATAAATCTTTCTTAAACACATCTTGCTTAGTATTAAACCATGGATGTGGGTTATTGATTATTTGAATTTCCTTTAGCAATCTTAATATCCTGTTCAACCCAATCTGTAATTTTAATCCAATCGACATATCCGACACGGTTGGTCCAGATAGGATTAATATTTTGCTGAAGTGCATTTGAAGTATATTGCTTCCACGCTATTAAAGCATTTTCAAGTTCTGCAACTGCTGCTTCCTGATATTTTTTATCTTTGGTTTTCCTGTATAAAGCCAATTGTGTTGAACCCGCAATCTTAAAGGCATAATATTTTCCCAGTGAAGCCATGGTTTTTATATCCTGCAAAATTAATTTTAACTCTTTATTTTGAACATTGTCCAAATATCCTAGAATCTCAATTGCTTTGTTGGCATGATCATGAAGTTTTTCTGCTACTTCCAGTGGAGTATCCAGTTCGGTCGAGGCTCCTTCAGATATCATAGTCACATAATCAGGGATGGATTGATATCCTGAGTATTTATGGGGAGGCAAGTTAATAAAACGATTTACGTCATGAAAGCCGGTTTCGTTTTGTGCATACCCTGGCCTGCTTTTACAAGCTTCGATATACCATTGAAAATCTAATGGTCCCCAGTGAAAACCAGTGGTAGTAGGATATATCATAGAAGCTTCCTGCCAGGCAGTTAGAAGTTTTTCTCCGTCAGTCTCAGGGAAACGATGCTGCAGAATTTGTATGAATCGTTCATTTGAAAGTTCCGGGTTATAGCCAAGCCGTCCCCACATCATCCAGTGATACCAATGCTTTACGATTTCTATCTGCCTTTGTCCCTCTGGATTCTTCATTGTAAATTCACGTCCCCATACCCATTGATCAGATCCGTAATAAAAACCCCGGGAGGGTTGTATTGGGATATTTAGGATAAACTCACGAACAAAATCAGGTGCTCCCCACCTGTAATAGTAATTATCATCGTTTCGAAGTGTCCAAATGGTTTTTAAGTCACCAATCTCTTTAATAAAATTCTCATGATAGGGTTGCCTGTTTGCACTCATAACATGGGCTTTGGCATTTTTAAAACTGAAAATAAATTCGATGTTTTTATGGTCAACAAGCGGCTTGAATTTTTCGGCAATTTCCT
>CBDUCT010000398.1:0-3616 GCA_965365715.1 uncultured Cyclobacteriaceae bacterium
TGGTGATATGGGCTGCCATTTTATTGATGTCCCGTTCAGGGCACTCAAGCTGGGGTATCCTGTTGCAGTACAGTTTAGTGTGGGTTCGGTCTGGGAAGGATTTTTTAAGGAAGCCATATATACCGACAGTTATCCGCCCTCATCGAAGATTCATATTCAGTTCCCGAAAAGGGAAGGAATGCCACCCGTTGAATTAATATGGTACGATGGAGGTATTTTACCTAGAAGACCTGATGAACTGAAACCGGATGAGCAAATGGCCGACTGGGATGGTGGGATAATTTTTGAAGGATCGAAGGGCAAACTAATGGCTGGATTGTTCGGCATGAGGGCTACTTTATTACCGACCTCCAGGATGAATGATATAAAATTACCTGAACCGGATCAACCTCTTGTAGCCGACGGCACTGAGGGTCATCAACAGCAATGGGTTGAGGCATGTAAAGAAGGTTTTGGAAGTTATACAAGTTCGGATTTTGATATCGCTGGTCCCCTCACTGAAACGGTTATTATGGGTAATCTCGCCGTGCTGAGTTATAACTTCCAGGAAGGAGAAGAGTTCCCGGGAAGGAAATTGTTGTTGTGGGATGGTCCGAATATGAAAATCACGAATTTTGAAAAAGCTAATGATTTTGTAAGAAGAACTTACCGGGGAAACTGGGATTTTCAGATCTAGTCTGAATCTAAAAGGTATACATTTCCTCTATCAGCGGAGTGAAATTCTTCAAGATCATTTCTCTCCGGATCTTAAGTGTTGGCGTGAGTTCTCCCAATTGCATGTTAAAATCGTGGGGAAGAAGCCTGAATTTTTTAACTTTCTCGAAATTTGCCAGGCTTTTCTGTAGTATTTCTATCTTTTCCTCATAAAATTCGATGATCCCGCTCTTCTTGATCAGTTCCTCCAGGTCATGATATTTCAGATTTATCGAATGCGCATATTCCTTCAAAGCCTCAAAGTTAGGTACCAGCAGGGCCGTGACATAGGGTTTGTCATCTCCGATTAAAATTGCATTTTCAATGAAATTATCATTGGTGAGCAGGGATTCAACTGGCTGTGGAGCTACATACTTACCACCCGAAGTTTTCATAAGGTCTTTAATCCTGTCAGTTATGGTCAGTATCCCGGACTCATTGATACTACCAGCATCTCCGGTTTTAAGCCATCCATCCTGCATTACTTTTGCTGTCTCCTCTGGTTTTTTATAATATCCTTTCATTACAGTATCACCCTGCACCCAGATCTCATCGTTGGGGCCAATTTTAACCTTGACCTCAGGCATGGATAATCCCACTGTACCAAATTCATAACCCGAATCAGGAAATACTGTAACCGTGGCCGTTGTTTCCGTGAGTCCATAACCTATCAATACAGGCATTCCAATCGAATGGAAAAAACTTGTAATTTCTGCCGACAATGGAGCACCGGCGCAAGGCATGAATTTCAACTTGCCACCAAAGGCCTTTCGGATCTTTTTCAATACAATCGCGTCCAGTACTCCGTGTTTAATTTTCAAAAGAAAAGGTATGTCTGTATTGGTCCTTTTATGTTCAGCAATTTTCTCGCCAGCCTTATATGCTGCATTGAATAGTGCTTTCTTTAATTTTGAAGAGCTTTCAATTTTTGCAAGGATAGTATGATAGGCTTTCTGATAAAGCCTGGGTACTGAACACATCATCGTGGGCCTGACCTCTTTTAAAGTTTCAATGATCTGTTTTGGGTCCGAAAGGTAAGATACGCCCACACCCTTATAGAGGGCATAGAGAGACCATGCCCTTTCAAATATGTGACTGAGGGGTAAAAATGCCAGCGAATGATTATTCTGATCAATTTTCAGTCTTAAATCATGAATTCTTGCGGTAACATTAAAATTTTTATGCGTGAGCATCACACCTTTGGGGACACCTGTTGTACCGGAAGTATAAATTATAGTTGCCAGGTCATCTTCTGAAATGCCTGCAGCCACCTCTTTTGTTTTTTCTCGTGAAATTCCATCACCCAATTTCAGAAAATCATCAAAATACATAGCACAGGGTGAATTGATGTCGACATTTCTTTCATATACTATGATCTTTTCCAAGGTGCTATCATCCCGGGAATATATTTCGAGAGCCTTCCGGTACTGCTCTTCTTCCCCGACAAATAGAATCCGGACTTCAGCCTCATCAATAATATATTTAGTCTGATCACTTGTATTGGTGGCATATATGGGCACTGAAACCGCATTTGAACACATAATGCCGAGATCAGAAATTGTCCATTCCGGCATGTTTTGCGCATATATAGCCACATTATCTTCCCTTTTTACTCCTAAATGCATCAAAGCGGCTGAAGTCTTACGTGTCATTTCAGCAAACTTCTGCCACGATAAGCTGGACCAAAGAAGTGATCCTGATGGCTTAAAGTGTAAGGCTTCCCCATCATACCTGTTTTCCGCAAAATCTACAATAGCACTAAGAAAATTCATTTCGATTCTTCATTTTTCAGTAAAAGAGATGCAAAATAAGCAAATTATCATATTTGGGAAGGTAGATTCTAGAAATTTTAATATCTATAATTTGCTTTAATTAAGAAGCGATTATAATTCTTTATTTTTTTTATGCAATCTTTAGCTATGTCTTACATCAGTAGAAAAAAATAAATACAACCTATTTTTGTTTCAGGAAAATTGTGCTCTTTTAAAAATTATTCTAACAAGAGACCGTAGTAAAATCATATATTCAATCAGTTTATTAGTATAGGAATACGTTAAAACATTCATTATGCCATTACCAAGTTTTACCGGAACACTGGGTATTAAAAGAGCCGCGCATTTATTAAGACGGGCGGCATTTGGAGGCACAAAGGCTGATATTGATGCTTTTGCTGCCTTAACGGCATCAGCAGCTGTGAGTAATCTGTTTAACATTTCCCTGCCCGATCCGGTTCTTCCGGTTGATCCATTGACCAACCTCGAATGGATTACTAACGGGGCATTAAATTCAGGAAGTGAAGATTCAGAGTTGCAGGAATATTTTAAAGGTTGGTTCATTGGGCAGATGCTTGGATCAGGACAGGCCTTAAATGTTAAGCTTTCTTATCAGGTACGGGAGAAGATCGTGTTGTTTATGCATACCCATTTTACAACTAAGCAGTCAGTGGTCAGCAATAGCAGATCTTTATATTTTCAGAACCAGCTCTTCAGAATATATGCATTGGACAGGAACCTGGATTTTGAATTTAACTTTAAGAACCTGACAAAAAAAATATGCCTGGACAATGCGATGCTTAAATTTCTGGATGGTAGATTGAATGTTAAGGGAAATCCGAACGAGAATTTCGCAAGGGAATTAATGGAATTATATACTATAGGCCGGGGTCTGGAAGGTACTTTGCCGGAAGCAACCGAACAGGGAGATTACTTCAACTTTAAAGAAGAGGATGTTCAGGCGGCTGCCAGGATTCTGTCCGGATTTGATGTTGATGAAGACTTTGTTACTATAGATCAGGAAACTACCTTGCCGAGAGGAAGGGCCAGGGGCGGTATTAATGCCACCCAGCACGATACAGGTTCCAAACAGTTTAGTGACAGGCTTGATAGTGCAGTGATCGGCCCGGATCCGCTTCTTATTGCTGATC
>CBDUCT010000399.1:0-3587 GCA_965365715.1 uncultured Cyclobacteriaceae bacterium
TCCAGAGTGATAATGGGGAGTTCTATCCTTCAAATCAATCTTTGTTCGACCAGGGTAAATCGAGCGAAGATACAGATGTTGCTATTTTTGATGCTGATAATGATGAAGATATGGATATCTATGTAGCCAGCGGAGGCACTGAATTTTCATCCAGCCCGGCAGCGCTGTGGGATAGGTTATACATTAATGCTGGAAAGGGAAATTTCTCCAAAAACAAACAGATCCTACCGGTGGGAAAATTTGAAAGCACTTCATGTGTTCAACCTGGCGATTTTAATCAGGATGGGTTTAAAGATCTTTTTGTAGGTGTAAGGGTAAGACCATTCTTGTATGGGGTGCCCGTAAATGGATATATTCTGCAAAATGATGGTAAAGGTGATTTTAGGAACGTTACAGACCAGGTTGCATCCGAATTGAAAGAGATTGGTATGATCACGGATATGTCCTGGTCAGATATAGATAATGACGGGGATCTTGATATTGTGCTTGTCGGAGAATGGATGCCTGTAACTGTGTTTTTGAATGAAAATGGTAAGTTTGTTGACACGACCACCGAATCTGGTTTGTCTGAAACAACTGGGTGGTGGAATTGTCTGGCTTCAGGTGATTTTGACCAGGATGGGGATATTGATTTTGTGGCCGGTAATCACGGGCTCAATTCAAGATTTAAAGCTACAGCAGAGAAGCCGGTATCCATGTATGTCAATGATTTTGACATGAATGGATCTGTCGAGCAAGTGGTGTGTTATTATAATGGTGATACGGCCTATCCTATGGCACTGAAACATGATCTTGTGAATCAGATCCCGCCCCTGAAGGAAAAATATTCCAAATATGAGTACTACCGGGGACAGACTATTGAAGATATTTTCAGTCCTGAACAAATACAGAATTCAGTTAAATTGGAAGCAAGTCAACTCAAAACCTCACTGATCCTGAACAATGGAAATGGAACTTTCAGTATCCGGCCTTTTCCTTTATTCGCCCAGCTATCACCTGTATACAGCAGTCTGGTGGAAGATTTCAACTCGGATGGTAATCCTGATATTTTAATAGGAGGAAATCTGTATAACGTTAAACCTGAGGTTGGCCGGTATGATGCCAGCTATGGATTGTTGTTGATTGGGAATGGGGATGGCACATTTGAAGAAGTACAACCTGTACGATCCGGATTCAGACTGGAAGAAGAGGTACGGGATATGATCTCAATCAAAACGAAAAATAAGAATCTGGTAATAGCAGCAAGGAACAATGAAAGTTTACAAGTCTTTCAGAAAATAGACTAAACTTATAACCTATCATGACAAGAAGTAGATTTTATCTCCTATTGGTGTTTATGGGATTGATTTCCTGCCGGGCACCACAACAAAAGAAGGCTCAAAATCCAGATGATATAATCAAAACAGAGCGGTATCGCCCGCTCTTTCATTTTACACCGGAAAAGAACTGGATCAATGATCCCAATGGATTGGTATATCTGGATGAGGAATATCATCTTTTCTATCAGTACAACCCGTATGGTGACACCTGGGGACATATGAGCTGGGGTCATGCGGTCAGCAAAGATCTTCTGAACTGGGAACATCTGCCAGTGGCTCTTTATGAAGAAGACAGCATCATGATCTTTTCGGGAAGTGCGGTCGCTGACCTCAAAAATACTTCGGGCTTATGTAATGCAGAATGCCTTGTCGCCATTTACACATCCCATGATCATTCACAAAACAGATTGCAGCATCAAAGTATTGCTTACAGCAATGATAAAGGCCGCACCTGGACTAAGTTTAATGGCAACCCTGTGCTGGATATCGGCAAGCGGGATTTTCGGGATCCAAAAGTATTATGGCATGACGAGATTGGGAAATGGGTCATGGTAGTCAGTCTACCCCTGGAGTATAAGGTACTTTTCTATCAATCAGAAAATCTGACCGATTGGAAATTGACCGGGGAGTTCGGAGGTTTCGGGGATGTGTCAAAGATCTGGGAATGTCCTGACCTCTTACAGATACCGGTAATGGGTTCAGAAAAACAGAAATGGGTATTGATCATTTCCTCTGGCAGCCAGTATGATGGATTTACCGGAATGCAATATTTTGTTGGAGAATTTGATGGTAAAACATTTATTGCCGATGATCCTGGAGAATATGCATTATGGCTGGATCATGGGAAAGACTTCTATGCGGCAATAACGTATAACAACTTGCCGGACGATCACCCACCTGTTCTGGTCGGCTGGGCCAATAACTGGGCTTATGCCAATTCCCTGCCAACTTCTCCATGGAGAGGCATGATGTCCCTGCCGAGGGAATTATCTCTTGTGAAAGAGAGGGATAATTTCATTCTAATACAAAAACCTGTTAAATCATTTTATGAATTGGCCAGCAGATCGGAAGAAATTGTTTTTGCAGATCATGAATTAAAAGAAAATGATAATTTACTGAATGATATTCATGCAGGATCTTTTCTAATGAAAATTGATTTTGAAGATATAGATGCTGATATGGTGGGCATTGAGATATTCAAAAGCGATACGGAAAAAACTGTGATCGGGTATGACAGGATAAAGAATCAGATATTCATCGACAGGACCCAATCCGGCAATGTTGATTTTCATGAAAATTTTTCATCTAGAGAATACGTTCCGATAGATTTAGACGATAACCAATTAAATCTGGAAATTGTAGCAGACCAGTCCGTTGTTGAAGTTTTTGCTGAAGGTGGTAAGGTAGTTATATCAGATCAGGTATTCCCGGAATCTGAAAATAATGGAATGCAGCTGGTTGTTGAAAATGGGAAGGCAAAAGTCAGAAAAATGGAAATTTATAAGATCAAATAATTAAAAAACCTCTTCGATAATTATTGACTGAAATTCAGGAGCATGATAAAAACTGAAAAATTCGAAAAAGTTGAAATAAAGTCAGTTGATGAACTTCGGTTATGGTTATCGGAAAATTATAAAAAACCAGAAAGTGTCTGGCTTGTAACTTATAAAAAAGGGGAGCCTGATAATTACGTATCCAGATGGGACGTACTTGATGAATTAATATGCTTCGGATGGATTGATGGGATTAGACGAAAGTTAGATGATAAAAGGACCATGCAGTTGATCTCGCAGAGGAAAGTGGAGCATTGGGCCAGAACATACAAAGAAAGAGCAGCAAAATTGATTCATGAGGGAAGGATGCATGAATCAGGTCTAAGATCTATAGAAATATCTAAAAGAAATGGACTTTGGGATTTTATGGATGATGTTGATAACCTGATAATTCCTGAGGATCTGTCTAAAGCCCTATCCAGAATGGAAGGAGCTACCGCTTTCTTTGCGTCGATTAATAATTCAAGTAAGCGATTTACACTCAGATGGTTAAAGCTTGCCAAAACGGAAGGAACCAGAAAAAAGCGAATTCAGAAAATTGTAGAATTATCAGCAAAAGGCGAAAAACTTCCCGGAAGTTAAAAGAACTGTAGCCAACCATTGTAATAGTTTACGATTGAATTCTAAAACATCTAAGCGAATGCTTGCCTGAGATCAAATAAAAGTAATTCTTGTAACTATCATTTTATGCTTTATTTAAGCAATTTTATCAGAT
>CBDUCT010000400.1:0-3584 GCA_965365715.1 uncultured Cyclobacteriaceae bacterium
GGCTATATCGGTACGTTGACCGGCCATCATGGCAACCGGATCTCCCGGTAAGGCATGAAACAGGAAAAAGACAACGATAATTACTCCAACAAGGACTAAAAAACCATACGCAAGTCGTTTTGTAATAAAACGGATCATTACTCAAGCAGGTCTAAAACAGTATCCGCATCAGGCACATCATTATGATGCCACTTGCCGGCGACTACACCATCCTTCATCAGCCACAATCCCGGATTTGATCTTATGATGGCCTCCAGGACGGTCATGTCGGCATAAAAATATGGAATGGCCAGTTGGTATTCATGTCTGAATGCCTCAAATTCCGTATCAGCAGAAGCCGTCAGAGCCCATACTTCTACATCATTTTCAACAGAATGTATGAGATCATTGATCTTATCCATATTTCTGGTCTTCGACTTAGATATATCGTAAAAAATGATAAAAAGTTTGTTCCCGATAAAAGATTCTTCTGTAAATTCTCCATCATCAGTCCAGATATGATAATCCGTGATTTTTGGCTGGGCCTCCGGATTTAGAATGATCATATCCTTGTATTTATAAGTAGTATCCTTCGGATATTCCGTAAATTCAAACTCTTCTCCATCTTTCTCCATGATATATTTATATCTGTATGGTTCTGATGGTGCCATGAGTTGGGGTATATTATTGCCTACTTTATAAGGCCGGAAATCGATATAAGGCAGGTGACTGATAGCATATACACAAAGGTAAATATTGGCTGCAAATGAAAGTGCCATTACAACATTACCTGTGCGATCTTTCATAAAAGGCTTGAAATGCTTGCGCCTTATAAAGATCAGAATTACGAGGACTGACAAAACAACGTCTTTGGCAAAAGACTGCCAGGGTGTTAAAGGAATGGCATCCCCGAAACAGCCGCACTCAGTAACCTTATTGAAATAGGCGGAATAAAAGGTTAAAAATGTGAAAAACGCAATCAACAGGAGGAATATCCAGGAAGTCAGTTTCATCCTATAATGAAGTAAAAGGGCTATTCCCAGAACTACTTCAAGAACAACTACGAATACCGCGATGACCAGAGAGTAAGGGATAAAAAACGCAAAAAAAGGAGCGAAATCATTCGCGAACACTTCAAAATATTCCTTTAGTTTAATGGAAGTGCCTATTGGGTCATTCACTTTGATCAGGCCCGAAAAAATAAACAGGATACCTACAAAGTATTTTAAAAAATTATCCAGTATTTTCATGAATTGAATTAATTAAGTTTTATCAGACAGAATACCGAGTAATTCATCATGTCCTGGTAGTTGGCTTTAATTCCTTCTGAAATTAAAGTCTTTCCTTTATTGTCTTCAATCTGTTTTACCCGTAATATCTTCATTAAAATTATATCTGTAATAGAACTGATTCTCATTTCTCTCCAGGCTTCATCATAATCATGGTTTTTGTTCTCCAGAAGTTGTACCGTATCGTCCACTGCATTATCGTATAAGCTGATCAGCTCTTCAGGGGGGATATTTTCTTCCGGATTATCGGATAATGCGATCTGTATCATACCGATAATACAATAATTAATGATGCCAATAAATTCTGATTTGATATCATCATCTACTTTCTGCTGGCCTTTTTCCTGGATGGAACGAATTCGCTGGGCTTTTATAAAGATCTGGTCGGTAATTGATGGAAGTCTTAAAATTCTCCAGGCAGTCCCATAATCCATTGTTTTCTTTACAAAAACTTCTTTGCAAGCCTTAATTACTTCCTTATATTCGTCGATGGTATTTAAATTCAATATTATTTTGCAATTATATTAGATCATCAGATATAGGGGTGAAAGATACACTATTTTCAGTAAAAAAAACACTCAATATAAGGGGAATACTCCATGCTCTGGAAAGGCCATGGATCATGGGTATTGTTAACCTTACGCCCGATTCATTTTATAATAAAAGCCGTGTTCAAAGGGAGGATGACATAGTAAAACGGGTTGAAGAAATACTTAGTGAAGGGGCTGATCTCGTAGATCTTGGCGCGTATTCTTCCCGGCCCGGGGCAACACATATCTCTGAACAGGAAGAGTGGGAGCGATTGCATCCGGCCATTAAGGTAATCCTCAGGAATTATCCTGAGACACTGATATCTGTCGATACATTCCGAAGTTCCATAGCCAGGAAGGCTTATGAAGAGGGCGCCTCTATGATAAATGACATCTCCGGGGGGCAGATAGATGATAATATGTTTAAAACAATATCTGAGATCAGGTTGCCCTATATACTGATGCATATGAGGGGAGATCCTAGGACTATGAATACGCTGACAACCTATGATAACCTCTTTAAAGAGATGATCAATTATTTTGAAAGTAGAATACTTGAGCTGAAATCCTCAGGGGTCAATGACATTATAATAGATCCGGGGTTCGGATTTGCAAAGTCACTGGATCAAAATTATGAATTACTTAAAAATTTTACGTATTTTGAGGTATTGGGTTATCCGCTTCTTGTTGGCTTAAGCAGGAAATCAATGATCTTCAAAGAATTGGGCGTTCAACCATCAGAAGCACTAAATGGAACTATAGCGTTAAATACTGTGTCTTTATTAAAAAGGGCATCAATTTTGCGTGTACATGATATAAAGGAAGCAAAAGAAGTTGTAAATTTAGTGGCAAAGCTTAAACAATAATGTATCTGATTCAAATAGGATTTCTGGATGTACGGTTTGTTGACCTGTTCGACATTGCCGCAGTTAGTTTCCTCTTGTTCCAGGTATATAAATTAATGCGTGGAAGTGTGGCTGTGAGGATATTTCTTGGCTTCCTCTTTCTGTACCTTATCTACCTGGTGGTCCGGGCCATCGATATGGACCTGTTGTCTTCCATCCTGGACCAATTTATGGGGGTCGGTGTTATTGCGGTGATTATACTTTTTCAACAGGAAATACGGAAGTTCCTGCTCATGCTGGGTAAAACGCCTATATTCAACAGAGAAAGCATATTCAAGGGTTTCTGGGGCCATGATGAAAATATTGAGGAAAAGGTAAAGCAAGTGGTGGAGGCTGCCAAATCCATGGGCGGTGCCAATACCGGAGCGCTGATCGTTTACTCAAGGGATACTGAACTGAAATTTTATGCTGAATCCGGAGATGTTATAAATGCCGATCTGTCAAAAAGACTGATCTTATCTATTTTTAATAAATACAGCCCCCTGCATGATGGTGCCGTAATTATTCATAACAATAAAATCGTGGCCGCCAGGTGTGTTTTGCCGGTTACCGAGAAAGAAGATCTCCCCGCTCAGTTTGGAATGAGGCACCGCGCAGCAGTGGGCATGTCCGAAGCAACAGATTCCCTGGTACTGGTTGTCTCTGAAGAAACTGGTCAGATGTCTATCACTCAAAACGGTACCATATATCATAATCTTTCCGGAAATGAGATGAATGAGAAAATAATTGAATACCTGACAGAAGATAAAAAAGCGCTGGGTTTTAGCATTTTATACAACGCTTACTGCCTTGGCGAGATCTGCTTTATCGTCGATGTAGACATGGCAATTGCCATCGAGGTGCTTGATGACCGGCACCTTCGCATCTTTGCTAATCCGCTC
>CBDUCT010000401.1:0-3573 GCA_965365715.1 uncultured Cyclobacteriaceae bacterium
AGGGCTGAACCCGGAGCTTATCTCTTATCAAGCCGGATTGAACTGGAAGGGAATGCTGCCAGATCCTGGTATTTTGTAGCTGATGCTGATCAATCGGCTGTTCAGGTTTCCGCCCTGGAGCGAAAGATCCTGCATAGTAATAATTTGGTAGAATTGATTGAAAATGAGATCGACGATAGCACACAAAATCTTCAGAGTATTGTTTCACAGGGTGATGGACTGCAGATCAGTTCAAATATTACTGGAAATATGCGACATCTGTCAAACACCTTGTTCAACGTAATGCGCGGTGGGATCTATTCCAATGGTTATCTAATAAGCAAAAATGATTTCATTGACTTCCTGGGCTCCAAGAATGAACCTCTCCTGGTCAAGTATTCCGGGATCTTGGACAAACTTCCTGATGAATTTACAATAGGGGAGTTGAAGACTGAATTCCTGAAAGGATCAGATGTTGAGTTACTACGATTTGCCTTTGAATATTTGCCCATTACCTTCAGCCGGCGGCATGGGGATCCAAGCAGGCCATGGAATAAATTCAATATTGATGTTATTAAAGATGACGGGAACTGGAAAAAGAGTTATGAGGGCAATTGGAGGGACATATTCCAGAATTGGGAGGCTTTAAGCTACACCTATCCGGAATTTATTGAGAATATCATTACCTTGTTTCTGAATGCTACGACCATCGATGGCTATAATCCTTACCGGATCTCGAACAACGGGATAGAATGGGAGATCACTGATCCTTCTGATCCCTGGTCATTTATCGGTTATTGGGGGGATCACCAGATCATATACCTGTTGAAATTGCTGGAGATCTCAGTGAAATTTAACCCGAAAAATCTTGAGGAATTCCTGGACAAGCCTTTCTTCACTTTTGCCAATGTTCCATACAAGATAAAAGGATATAAGGAAATTGTCAATAATCCCCATGATACCATCACCTATGATGAATCGGAGGAAAAAAGTATTCAGGAACGCATTCAGGATGTAGGTTCCGACGGTAAACTCATCTGGAAAGATGGACAATTACTAACAGCTTCCCTGACAGAGAAGCTCTTAATTCCACTTTTAACAAAGTTATCAAACTTTGTTCCTGAGGGAGGCATATGGATGAATACCCAGCGGCCGGAATGGAATGATGCAAACAATGCCCTCGTAGGGCATGGTCTTTCAATGGTTACCGTGTATTATATCCACCGATATCTTGAATTCCTGAAAGATTTCTATGGGAAACAGGAATTGCATGAATTTGAGATCAGTCAGGAATCAGGAGTATTCCTCGAATCCATTTATATGGTGTTCACTCAATTCTCTGGTGACCTTGTTAAGGGATTTACAGACAAGACCCGTAAAGAGGTCACCGATTCACTTGGACATGCCGGGGAAGCTTATCGTTCACAGGTTTATGGAAAGATCTCCGGCAGGAAAGTAAGCATCAGGCATGAACAAATTTTGGCATTTATTGACCTGGCTCTTTCCTTCATCAGGCAATCTATACAGGCCAACCGGAGAAAGGATTCTCTCTACCATGCATACAATCTGATAACTTTAAATGAGTCAGGTTTTGGGATAGAGTATTTATATCCCATGCTGGAGGGACAGGTAGCGGTTCTCAGTTCTGGTTTTATCGATCCCCGCGAAGCCCTGGAAATTCTGAAATCATTAAGGAAAAGTGATTTATATCGGGAGGACCAGGATAGCTATCTTCTCTATCCAGACCGGCAATTGGCGACATTTATGGATAAATCAAGGGTAGATGAGAAGGTATTGAATAAATCCAAACTCCTTAAAGCGCTTCTTGAACGTGATGACCAGACCATTATTCAGCAGGATGCAGAAGGCAAGTTATATTTCAATCCCGGATTAAACAATGCCAATGACCTAAGATCTGCATTGGCCCGAATCAAAGATCCGGCAATGATGCAGCTGATTGATGAAGAAAAGGAGATTGTCCTGGATATTTACGAAGAAGTTTTCAAGCATCACAGCTTTACAGGTCGTTCAGGCAAGTTTTTCGGATATGAGGGACTGGGTTCGATTTACTGGCATATGAACTCGAAGCTGCTGCTGGCTGTTCAGGAAATATATTATAAAGCCTTAAATGAAAATCAGCCGGATAAGATCATAGAAAAGTTAAGATCATTTTATTATGATATAAAAGAAGGATTGGGTACAAAGAAAAATCCGGAGATATACGGAGCTTTCCCAACCGATCCGTATTCCCATACTCCAGCCCATAAAGGGGCGCAACAACCTGGTATGACCGGTCAGGTAAAGGAAGATATATTATCCAGGATTGGTGAGCTGGGTATATCAATTGAGGATGGGTGTATTGATTTCAATGATTCCTTGCTGGATCCGGATGAGTTTTTAAAAGATCCCACCAGTTTCGAATATTTTGATCTTAATAAACGCAAAGAGCAATTGAAGTTGAATGCAGGCTCACTGGCATTCCTGTTTTGTCAGGTACCCATAGTGTACAGCTTATCTGAATCAACTAATATAACAGTTCAATTCAATAATGGATCTTCTGAGAAAATTGAAGGCTATAGGCTGCCCGAGTCTTTGTCCCGAAAGATCTTCAGCAAGGAAGGAACTATTCATAGCATACAGGTACAGTTTGGAAAGCAATAAGGTACAAATCATACAGGCTGTTGGACTACTTCATTATTTGGATTAAGCCTTGATTTTTAATCAACAACACATTGATGCATTAAATCCGTGGTCAGTTGTGAATAATTCATTATTGATGTAATTTTGCGACTTGTATTTGACGGTTGTCTCAGTTAAATCAGGATTTCAAGGCATGAATATCCCATTTTAAATCGGGAAACCATTAGATATTTATAAACCGGTCCACTAGCTCAACTGGATAGAGCAACTGCCTTCTAAGCAGTAGGTTTCAGGTTCGAGTCCTGAGTGGATCACTTAAAAAGTCCCTCGAAATAGTTCGAGGGACTTTTTTTCTGATATTTCAGGGTGAAATAAATTATGAACATTGATGAACATATTACATATTAGTGTAATGTGTTATTAATCAGCTATTTAACTCCATTTTTAGCCTGTAACATTAACCATTAATGTGTCTTTTTATGAAGGGTTTTAAATGGTATATTTATACTATGGCATATCTAACTAACAGGATACAAGTTTGCTTATCAGATCAAGAGTATAGCCAGCTAAAAGAAGAAGCTAAAAACAGTTACAGGACGGTATCAACATATTGTCGTGAACTAACAAATAGACAATTAAATGGAACAAACGAAGACAAGAACCAGAAAGAAAAATAATGATATTAAGGCTTTAAGGTCCGAACAATGGTTAACAATATTAGAAGCCTCTGAATACCTGGGCATATCAGTTGATAATTTTAAATCTTATTTGAATGATGGTTTTTTCATTCCTTCCAGGTCCTTAAGTGGGGGTGAACAATTAATTAACCTGGATTCATTGGATGATTTCCTAAAAGGTGGACAAAGGGCCAGACCATCAGAAGCACAGCACCTAAAACAACAAAAGGCACAGGCCCAATTAAGGGAAGTTGGTGAAGGTGTTAAAAGGAATATC
>CBDUCT010000402.1:0-3543 GCA_965365715.1 uncultured Cyclobacteriaceae bacterium
AACGGGCATACGGGTTAAGGATATTACTGTTAATGGATATGGAGCGAGCATAGAGCAGGGTAATCCTTATTTTTACAGAATCCTTGCTGCTGATGAAGCCATGAAATCTTATCTGGATAAAGTTAGTGAAGCGGAAATATCTGTTTATACTTGCTGGATAGGGAATAATGATATGCTGGACTATGCCATCAGTGGTGGTGCTTTTGGTGCCGCAGGATTGCCGGTAACAGGTATAAATGGGTTAACACCTGTCAATGAGTTTGAAGCATCGTACGATGCATTAATGAGCGTTCTGAATGGAAAAGGAGCCAAAGGTATATTGGGAACCATTCCTGATATTGCGGTGATCCCATTTTTCAATTTGATCCCTTATAATTCAATTGTATTGGATGAAACAACCGCTGCACAGGCAAATGGTTTTTATGCATCCGAAATAGATCCGGTTCTGGAAGATAATGTGGAAGCGGGAGTTATTGATCTGATAGCTGCCGATACTGTAATTTCCGTTGCAGTGATCCCTGATCTGGCGGATACGTCGATCTGGCTTCAGACCTATCAGGCAGCTTTGCTGGATGGAAAAAATGAACAGGAAGCAGCTGATTCAGCCTATGCATTTCTGAACTCTCCGGTAGGACAGGGTGCAAGCGCCCAGTTACAGGCTGCTTTAAATGAAGAGTTGCCCAATTATCTGTTAGGTATTCCGGTCAGCCCCGAATTACAGCCCCTTTTCGATCAGATAGGATTATTGCTTGAAAACGATCCGCAATTGCAGGCGGGCATAGCACAAACCAGGGCTCAGATCCAACAGGCTTATGATGCCGGATTATTGCCCGAACTTGAAACGGAAATCGCCTTCCGGACTGAACAGACTATTGCCGGATTGAAGGCCTTAGGGTATTATCCAACCTTTGAGGTTGGGCCGAATCCTTTTGTTATAGAGGTTCCTGTAACCCAGGCGAACCCATTGGGTTTGAGGCAAATGGTGGAAGGAGAGAAAGTTTTATTTACTGCTTTTCCTGTATTGTCAGATCCTTTTCAGGCGCTTGCACCCCAGCCTGATGAATTCATCCTGACAGCTGACGAACTGGATTCCTTAAGATCATTTACCCAGGAGTACAATGATATTATAAAAGGATATGAAAGTGCGGATGTGGGTGTGATCGATATGAATGAATTATTCTCCATCCTGAATGCAGGGGTATTTATGGATGGCACTGAGGTGGAGGGAACATATATACAGGGTGGACTCTTTTCACTCGATGGGGTGCATCTTACACCAAGGGGATATGCTATCGTGGCTAACGCTTACATAGATGCTATTAATAGTAAATTTAATGCATCCATACCTCCGACCAACATCAGTGGTTTCAGGTCAGTGGTGTTACCATAACATTAAGAACAAATTGATTAAATAAGCCGTTTTGCTTTTTTAGTGAAACGGTTTTTTTTCCTTTAATATAAGCATGCACATATGTTTTATAATTATTCCAATAACCTGGCTTGATAACTCTATATAATCCATTAGATGGATTAGTTGTATAGAGTTATTTTTATAAGTAATAGCAATGCAGGATTTAACACATTATTCTGGACTTTTGAGGCCCTTGAAATCGCACATAAATTTTGAAAGTTCACTAAGCTGGAAGACAAGTTATTCAGATTCCTTTACATCTGTAATAATTTTACATGTTTGCCTTGTTTTTTCAACTCTATGCGGTGATGAATTTTTCAAAATAAAATAAGTGCCGAAGTAAGTTTTTTTCAGTTATGAGTATTGAATGACCTACATGGTCGGGATTTCAAACAAAACATTACATCTTATTATTGAATCAGTTAAAATATTTTATTAACTGTAAAATAATATATGGATAATTTCCTAAAGTTGATGGTAAATTTTTTCGCCTTCAAAACACCTAATATCAGGTCAATATTACCCGGGTGCCTTTTCAATGCCGTTTGCTATTTTATTTTAAGATCCTCTATGTACCTTAGTCCTGTCAATTGAATTTTAATCAACCAGCATTGTTTAATTCTTGACATTTTGATGTAATAAATCAATGAAAAATCTCAATTTTCATAAGGAAAATGAATTATTATCTTTCAGCTATACGATTATTGCCAATTAATTCCCTGCTTGTCCAAATGCTAAATTCAGCCAGCTATGATAGGGGTTTAACAGCTAAATGGACGGCAGGGGATTTTTTTACAGTTAGCTGTTCAGTCAATAATAAGATATTAAAAATATTGAAAAGAATTACGAATTACCCGATTCAACCTGAACCAGCTATGTGCCCAGCCAGCTATGCCTCAGAGGCGTGTCCCCCTCGTTGACACGCCTCCGGCTGGCTTTTTGGTATGTGGTTAAGTTTTAGTTATGCATATCATACGCAGTTTTGATATTTGTTCATTAACAGGTAAGGGTAACCATTTTAATCCAGATTTTGCTCACCAAAAATGGGCTGGTGACCCAAAAAATTCATTGTGGGAATAAGCTGAAAAAACACATAAAACAGGAGTAGGCATCAATTTCAACCACCTGAACTATGAACAAAAAACAACTGGCTATGGGACTTTTCGCACTGGGTACCAGTGCAATACCCCTTACTGATAAAATGATAAAGGAAGCCGGAAATCAGGAAGGAACTTCTATTACTTCCAAGGCTTATGTAATTACCGGGATCTATACAAATAATTATGACTTGCAGGCCGGCGGGACTTTCATTGGTGCTGTAGGAGGAATAGGTCTTGCCGTTGGATTATTATGTGGGATTCAAGCCGCAGTTACACTGGCTGTCGGCGCTTAAAAATCTGAGTGTCTGAAAGGCAGCACAGAGCTACCATATGGAGGTTGGGGGTGTGGTGTCCATATAGCTTAAGTATTTATAGCACTTCTATTCTTCATAACACAAATAGGCAACCAGTCAATCGTGCCCTTTCAGACCTCTTTTAAAATAGAATCAACAGGTAAACTGGATTCAATATGCTGCTGTTCCCTTTGATCTTCTCCATCACTTCAACGGTTTTATTCTACCTGGGACTCGTTATATTCTCAGGCAATAATTACGAGGCCACATTCCTGGTTTCTCAGGCAGTATTATATGCTACTGTACCTTTATACCCTGGGAAGGAAATTGATTCGGGAAAGATCTTTAAGATTGGCCCCGGGAGTTTTCGATTTGCATTCCTGATTGTTATGCTGACCGTCGCTGCAGGAGTAACAAATCTCTATATCTATCAGGATCAGATCCTGGTATCATTAGAAAGTGTTCTGGTTAATAAAATCTACAGTCTTCTTAGTTATACTTTTATTCCATTTGCCCAGATTGGCGGATGGTTGTACCAGGGTGTCCTGGTGTATCTTATCGCGGTGGTTCTGGGGACAAGCTTACGATTCCGGGATTACCTTGTCTTTGTTGGTATTGCCTACAGCGGATTTTTATTATCAACAATTTTAAGCTTGTTCCTGAACTTTCTCGTTTATGATCTGCAGGCGATCCAGTCCAATACTGAGATCAGGTTCGCAGTTGGAAAGTTTGGAGAAGC
>CBDUCT010000403.1:0-3535 GCA_965365715.1 uncultured Cyclobacteriaceae bacterium
CCGCCAGCGTATTCTGCTAATCGTTGTTTTTTATTTATCTCAGAAGTAGTCCGGTGATATCCTGTTTCCGTAATCCCAGTAGCAAAATAATCACCAACCACGGAATTTGCTGAGTCAAAAGATATAGCTGCATCCTGTAGTTTTCTTGATCCAAAACCGGTGAAAGAGAAATTTTTAATATCAAAAGTAAGGGAAAGTCCTCTGAAAAACCCTGACTCGGAAGCTCCCTGATACGGGAAGGTTCCATTATATCTGTTCCTTACCGATCCAACAGTTTCTGCTCCCTTGTTCAAAAACCCCCGTCCATAGATTAACCCCTCCCCGAAATGCATTTGAAAATCACCCAAAATAATCTCCTTCAAAATACCCCGGTTCAAGATACGGAAATAACCTGCATAATGATCAAATCCATAGAATTGAAATGAAGGATCAAAGAAAAACGGTTCACCAGCATCCTTTTCGAATGTAATTCCAATGTCAAAATCATCGGATTCATGTATCTCAAATCTACCGTACAGATAATTTGATGATCCTGAGAAATACTGTTTGCCGGTCGTGGATAATATATTTCCTCGATCGATATACCCTCTTGAACGATTCAATACCCTTCCATACCTTAGCATGATTGATTTTCTGGAAGTTTTCAGGATATTCCCCATCATTGAGATGGTATCACGCCGAATTGAGGTCCCGGCAATTTTTATAAATGGAACAAGCAGGTCAACTTTAGATGAATCCAATCCTTGAATTAAATATAATTCATAGGGACTTAAGAAGTCACCATACCGGGTCCGGTAATTTAAGATGCATTCGACATCGTAATCAGACAGTAAAGGTATGGTCAGTAGTTCGCTTCGCTTGGCACTGTTTAAAGGTATGGGGTGATCATAAAGTTCGAATAGAGTTTCACTCAGAGCATCCAGGTCTGCTTCCTCATCAGCGGCGGGCAGGAGATATTCCAGGATCTTATCAAAGTCAGGTGGATTATCCTGACCATACAGGTCAATCACGATGCATACCATTAGAAAAAGTATTTTGATTCTCATGGATTGGAAAAATTTACATTGACTGATAATTCATTTGATATACCCAGAACAGAATGTATCATAACCGCATAATCCAACCTGAATTTCCCGAGCTTGAACCCTAAACCCAGTGTCGACTGAAGAGTATTTGTGTTAAATCCGGTTCTGAGTGCAACCTTTCCTCTGATCATATATTCAAATCCGACAGTCACTACAGATGCTGTACTAAATTTCCATTTGTATTCAATATTTGCCATCAGGTTCTCAGATGGCCGGTAGGATAATCCCGTTTTCAGGATAGTATTCAGAGATCCCGGGTCGTCGGATCCCTTACCGGATACCATCGGGTAGAACAAGTATCCGCCAATGAAAATTTTTCTGCCTGCCTTGATTAGTCCGCCAAACTCAAAAGATAAAGATCCGGTGGAACCATAATTTGGAATCAGGACTTGAATATAACCAAGTTGTATGCCCAAACTGATAAACCGGATCTGGTGGCTGTAACCCAGGCTTATTTTCTGCTCGCTAAGGTTTCCATTTCCAAATCTGTACACACTTAAACTTCCAACACCTTTAAACAATCCTTTATTCAGCGCAACCCCTATTTTCAGAAGTTCAGGTATCCCATAAAGAATGGAAGAGGAGAAACAGGTGGAAATTCCATCCTGACCAGCCAGCGCACCTATGTTATTAAATCCTGCATATGCATCGGAAATAGTGATAGAACTGCCTGATATACCCAATGATCTGGCACCCAACTCAAAGTTGCCATTCTGGGCACTTGCCTTCAGATAAGCAAAATGCAGACAGAATAGAATTCCGATAAGAAATTTCATAATTGCTGGCTGACTTTTTAAAAGAATATATTTTAATAGATATGGATCAGGCTAAAGATATGTATGATAATTCCTGAAACATTGGGTTGAATCCTGGTTTTTAAAAAAGCTGGCTTCGATGAGAAATTTATTAAAAAATTAAAAAAAAGTCAAATAAAACTAAGCCGGGAAAATTGATTTTTTATTCCTCCTCTACAATCTCATCTGATTTCAGTTGCTTCTCATAAAGTTCCTTATAAACACCAGCTTTGTCGATCAGGCTATCATGATTGCCCTGTTCAATAATCCGGCCATTGTCAAGAACAATAATTTGGTCAGCCAGTTTTGCAGATGAGACCCGGTGGGAGATGATTATTGAAGTTCTACCCTTCATAATATCCTGTAGATTATTCAGTATGTTGTTTTCAGTTTTTGTATCAACAGCCGACAGGCTGTCGTCGAGTATAAGGATCCTGGGATTCCTGACCAGTGCCCTGGCAATTGATAGTCTTTGTTTCTGACCCCCTGATAGTGTAATTCCTCTTTCTCCTAGAACAGTATTGAATCCATCAGGCAGATCAATTATATTTTCATGCAGATCCGCATCAATTGCTGCCTGGATAATCCGCTCATCATCAAGATTTTCACTTCCAAAAGCTATGTTGCTATCAATTGTATCGCTGAACAAAAACACATCCTGAGGAACATAGCCAATCTGGCTTCTAATATTTTGAATATTGAAATCCCCCAGATCTGTACCGTCCATAAGAATTTTTCCTCTTGATGGGTCAAATAAACGGCATATCAGGTTAGCGATTGTACTTTTACCAGAACCGGTGGTTCCTATGATCGCCAGGGTCCTGCCCTTCTTAACCTCGAAGGAAATATCTTTAAGTGCATTTATGCCTGAATCCTCATAGGTGAAATAAACCTCTTCAAATTTGATATCACCCTGAATTTCCCTGGTCAGGTTTTTAAGTGACTGTATTTGATTTTTTTCCTGTAAAAATTCATTTATCCTTTTCTGGGAGGCAGCGGCTCTCTGGACAATACTGGTTATCCAGCCCAGGGAGGTAACCGGCCAGGTCAGCAAGTTTATGTAGATTATGAATTCAGCAATATTCCCAAAGCTAAGTGTTCCGTTAATAACTTCAGAACCACCTACAAACACGGTTATAACGATACTTAACCCGATCAAAAACAGAATCAATGGAAAAAACAAAGCATTTACCCTCGTCAGACGAAGTGATTTTAATTTGTATTCTTCACTTTTTTGGGAAAACCTATCGGCGCTCTCTTGTTCTCTGGCAAAGGATTTTAATACCCTGATCCCAGAAAAAGCTTCCTGGACGAAGGTAGACAATCCGGATAAACTTCTCTGTATTTCTTCTGACCTCCTGTTGATTTTATTATGAACATAATAAATGCTAAAAGAAAGGAAAGGCAAGGGCAACAATGCAAACAAAGTTAACTTGAAATTGATGGCAAACATGATCGGAATGAGCATTATGAACAGGGTAAAGAGGTTTAACCCGTACATAATGGCCGGACCAATATACATCCTTACTTTACTGACGTCCTCAGAAATTCGGGCAAGAAGGTCACCTGTATTGTTTCTTCTGTAAAAACTGAGTGGCAGGGACTGATATTGTTCGTATATTTCGTTTTTAAGGTCATACTCTATCTGTCTTGACA
>CBDUCT010000404.1:0-3523 GCA_965365715.1 uncultured Cyclobacteriaceae bacterium
CGTATCCTGAGGATTTCCGTCGTTATCCCGCGTAACAATATAGTCTAAAGGATTATAAGGTGGCATATCAGGGTCATCACCATAAAAAATAGTGTCCCCGTTTTGATCTCGAATTACATCATAGGCCTGGTAAGGTTCGTATATATCGAAAGAGGTTAATCCCAAATCACCATCTCCGTCCTGAAAAAAGACGCTTATTATCAAAGAATCTGGCCCTTCAACTTCTTTAAACTGAACATCTTCAAATTCGATGCTGGGTACAACGGGGAGTTCAGGTGGCCGGGTGCAAAATGAAAGTGCAAAGAAAGAAATTATGCCTATATATACTAATATCCGCTTCATCCAGTATCTGTTCCTTCTTACAAATTTCAAACTTTATTTGAAAATTGAGTTATTTTATGAGGAAAATGTTTAATTAATAACGATGAATGGATTGAAAAGTTTTAAAGATCGACTAAAATTCGTTGATGAAAATAGCTTCAGTGACTTTAGTATCGATCTTTTTCATTTTCAATTAGAAAATAATCCGGTTTACCAAAAATATGTCCGGTCATTGGATATTAATCCTGAATCTGTTGAAGGGCCAAGTGAAATACCCTTTATGCCAATCTCTCTATTCAAATATCATAAAATAAAAACGTTGGATTGGGATCCAAAATTTATATTCGAGAGTTCGGGTACGTCAGGTTTTCGATCCAGCAAACATTTTATTGAGGATAATAATTTCTATAAAGACATTTCATCTTCAATTTTTACCCAGTTTTATGGTAATCCTAAAGATTATATTATCCTGGCACTCCTTCCCTCGTATTTAGAAAGAAATAATTCATCTCTTGTGTACATGGTGAATTATTTGATCGAATTAACCGGATCTGAGCATTCTGGCTTCTATTTATCAAATCTTAGTGAATTATATAAGAAAATCAATTTTTTGCAGACATCAGAGGTTAAAAAGATAATGCTCTGGGGTGTCACATTTGCACTTTTGGATTTTGCCTGTAATCATGCTCTTAATATGGAGAATATGATTATTGTGGAAACTGGAGGCATGAAGGGGAGGGGAGAGGAAATTGTTCGATCAGATCTTCATGAACAATTATTTGAGAAATTAAAGATAAGTTCTATCCACTCAGAATATGGGATGACCGAACTTTTATCCCAGGCTTATGCCGTTGATAACGGAAAGTTCAGTTGCCCTCCCTGGATGAAAGTTATGGCCAGAGAGATCAATGATCCGTTTTGCCTGGTTTCTGCCGGACAACAGGGAGTCTTAAACATCATCGATTTAGCCAATATTCACAGTTGTGCTTTCATTGCTACTGAGGATCTTGGGAGGGTATATTACGATGGCACCTTTGAAGTTTTAGGGAGATTGGACAATTCGGATATGAGGGGGTGCAATCTTCTTTTAAGCTAGTAATATTGATTAGAAGATTTGAATTATTCTATAAAGTTGTACAAATTGGAGTATAATATTTTTTAATTTAAATCTTCCTATTATGTCTCCATATTCACGCAGGTCATGGATTAAGAAAAATGTCTTAATTGCTTCCTCCGCATCAGTCTTTTCCATCCTTCCAAATAAATCATTAGCATCCAGAAAAGGAAGCCTCCAACTTGCAATGCATTTAAACCTTAGAAATACTGACAGACTAAAAATTTGTCAGCAAATGGGCGTTACACATGCCATTACAGGAGCACCATTTAGAGGCATTGGCAGGGATCAATACACGGCAGCTGCTAAAAAGTTGCGGGCTGACTTTGAGGAAGCTGGCTTTAAAATAGCAGGTATTGAAGGGCATCCGGTGAGTTTTGAAAATTTAAAACTTGGCCTTAAAGGCCGCGATGAGGAAATTAAAAATACCAATGCAGCCATAGAAGCACTGAGTAATGCAGGCATTAATATGATATGCTACAATTTTATGGCTGGTTTGGGATGGTACCGAACAACTTTCGGTATGCCTGAGCGAGGTGGTGCAGAGACTAGTGAATTCAGTTTTCAAGATTCAAAGCAGCAAGGATTTACAGAGTGGGGAGAAGTTAGTGAGGATAAAATGTGGGATAATATTACATATTTTCTGGAAAGGGTGATGCCAGTTGCTGAGAAGTATAATATGAAGATGGCGCTTCATCCCGATGATCCGCCCATATCACCATTACGGGGCATTGCTCGAATATGCACCAGTGCGGATAACTACCGGCGTATTCTGAATATAACACCCAGCCCTATGAATGGGATCACTTTCTGCCAGGCGAATTTCCGGGCTATGGGAGAGAATATTTATGACTTGGCCAGGGAGTTCTGTGAATCTGGGAAAGTTTTTTTTGTTCATTTTCGGGATATAGAGGGTGATGCCAACCGTTTCCATGAAACTTTTCACGATAATGGCCCCACAGATATGGCTAAAATGCTGGAGATCTATTCCCGTTCTGGTTTTGTCGGTCCAATAAGACCAGACCATGCCCCGACAATGGCAGGAGAAAGCAAGGAAAGCAAAGGCTACGGCATGACGGGTAAGGTTTTTGCCTTTGGATATATGAAGGGTCTTATGGATGCTCGTAATATTGCTTACGAGTAAATAATTGTTCCTGAGGTGGTAATATGCCTGGATCAATTGCTGATAAAATTAGTGAAATGCCTCCTGCATATATAAATGTATTACTGATAACACTTCCACGCTTTATAATTCCAAGTTTATGTGATGAAGAATTTTAATGTTCCTATATCAGATAATTGCCATACTTCCTGATTTTTTATTAATATAGTTGAAAAAAAGTATGCCCAAAACAAAAATCAATGAAATAAGATGGGGGATTATTGGAGCAGGAGATGTTTGTGAGGTTAAAAGTGGTCCTGCCTTCAACCTGGTTAATAACTCCAAATTAGTTGCTGTCATGCGTCGAAATGCGGATAAAGCAGCAGATTATGCGAAAAGACTCAATATGCCAAAATGGTATGATAATGCCGAAAAGTTGATCCGCGATCCGGAGATTAATGCAATATATATAGCAACACCTCCGGATTCTCATTTGATATACACACAAATGTCAGCAGATGCCGGCAAACCAGTTTATGTTGAGAAACCAATGGCGAGGACCTATGAAGAGTGTTTGAAAATGGTCGAAGCCTGTGAAAATGCTAATGTTCCTCTATTTGTAGCTTACTACAGAAGAAGGCTGCCGAATTTTCTGAAAATCAAGGAATTGGTTCAGCAAGGAGCAATAGGGGATATTCGCCATGTAAATATAAGATTATATAAAACCCTTCATCCGGATATTGTCGGGGCAAGTGAAAGTAAGGACAACTGGCGTATTTTTCCAGAAATTGCAGGGGGAGGGTACTTTTATGATCTTGCTTCCCATCAGTTGGATTTCCTTGATTATCTTCTTGGTCCTGTAGTGGAAGCAGAAGGTTTTGCACATAACCAGGCAGGCTTATACCCGGCGGAGGACATTGTATCAGGGTCATTTTATTTTGAGAATGGGGTAATAGGACAAGGGACCTGGTGCTTTACTACCTCCA
>CBDUCT010000405.1:0-3523 GCA_965365715.1 uncultured Cyclobacteriaceae bacterium
AGTCGATGAAGCAATCCCGGAAGTGATTACTGGAGAAGAAAGCACCACACCTGAATAGTAATTATAAAGAGGAAATGAGGAGCATTTGATGGAGGATCTTTATCAATTTGAGCAGGAATACCGTGATCACATATCGACAGTAGATGCCAGGGGGAAGAGAATATGGGTTTTCCCGAAAAAACCAAAAGGAAAATATCACACCTTAAGGGCTATTGTAGCCATCTTTTTATTGGTCATACTGTTTAGTATGCCGTTTATTCAGGTCGATGGACATCCCTTTATTCTTTTTAACATCATCGAAAGAAAGTTCATCCTTTTCGGAACACCTTTCTGGCCCCAGGATTTCCATCTGATCGTTTTGGCATTTATATCGCTGGTATTGTTTATAGTTCTGTTTACGGTGATCTATGGCCGCGTATGGTGCGGCTGGGCCTGTCCGCAGACGATCTTTATGGAGATGGTCTTCCGGAAGATCGAGTACTGGATTGAAGGCGATGCCAACAAACAGAGGAAACTGGACAAAATGCCCTGGAATGGTGAGAAGATATTTAAAAGAGGGTTGAAGCAGGTTATCTTTTTTACTATTGCTCTAATAATATCTCACCTATTCATGGCTTATCTCATCGGGGTAGACCAGGTGAAAGAGATTGTCACCCAGTCACCGATGAACCATCTGGCTGGTTTTGCAGGGCTGATGTTATTTACCTTCCTGTTTTACTTAGTCTTCGCCAATCTCAGGGAACAGGTTTGTATTGCACTATGTCCATATGGAAGACTACAGGGCGTTTTTGTAGGGAAAAGCACCATTGCCGTAATGTATGACTGGCTCAGGGGAGAACCGAGGGGCAGAATAAGAAAGAATAAAGAAGCGAAGCAAGATAACAAGGGGGATTGCATCGATTGTAAAATGTGTGTCCATGTTTGTCCCACAGGTATTGATATCAGGAATGGCACACAGCTTGAATGCATCAATTGTACAGCCTGTATGGATGCCTGTGACGATGTGATGAAGAAGGTTGATCGGCCCCAGGGTCTGATCCGGCTTGCCTCCTATCAAAGTATAAAAGAAGGCGTGAAAAACCTTTTTACCACACGGGTTATCGGGTACAGTATTGTCCTGATTTTTCTGGTTGGATTACAAATTTACCTCTTGACCACGAGGGAACCCGTTGAAACAACTGTTGTCAGAGTTCCGGGCATGTTATACCAGGAACAGGACAATAACAGGATCAGTAATCTTTACAACATTCAATTTGTTAATAAAACGTTCGAAGACATAACGCTGGAGGTCAGGTTAAAGGACTTTGAGAACGGGGAAATAAAGCGCGTCGGCGGAGAGGTCCTGTCGGTTCCTTCAAATGAAAACCTGAAAGGAGTATTTTTCATTGAGCTCCCCAAAGCATCCCTGAGTAAAACCAAAACGAACCTGGTTATTGAGATTTTAGTAAATGATGAAGTTATTGATGAGGTAAAAACAAATTTCCTGGGACCTATTGTCCTGAAATAGAATGAAGAAGTTATAATACAGACATGAACTGGGGCTGGAAAATATTTTTAATAACTGCGGGTTTCGTCCTGTTTATATTGTTCATGGTTTTCAAAGCCTTGCAACAGGATTTCCATCTGGTTTATGATGATTATTATGATAAGGAGATTAAATACCAGGGAGAAATTGACAACATTAAAAATGCCAGGAATCTCAAAGAAGGATTGAAGATCGAATATTTATTAAGAGAGGGGAAGGTTAAATTCACCTATCCTCCGGATCATAAAAAAAGTATCAAAGGGTCCATATACTTCTTCCGGCCATCTGATTCTTCACTGGACGTTTCCTTCCCTATTGAATCAGGAATTGACGGAACGCAATTGATCAGTGTCGCAAGTTTAAAAAAAGGATTATGGCAGGTTAAGGTAAATTGGACCTATGGCAGTCAGGAATTCCAGGAAGAAAAAAATTTAACATTACAGTAATGATTTTATGGACAGCCTTTATCGTTGGTTTATTCGGCAGCTTGCATTGCATTGGAATGTGTGGGCCGATAACTCTTGCTCTACCAGGATTTCAGAGCAATCTACCCAAAGTTATTTCTTCGAGAGTCCTATATAATTTAGGACGAACGATCACTTATGGATTTATGGGTGCGGTTATTGGTCTTGCCGGAGAGGGCATTTCACTGGCAGGTGCACAGCGATGGGTCTCCATCGGATCCGGCATCTTATTGATTGTTATCGTATTGATCCCCATGAGTGTATCCTCCCGGTTCCAGCTATTAAAACCCGCTTATCATTTTACTGATTATCTAAAGAAGAAATTTGGAAAATTGTTAAAATCGAAATCGGTAATTTCAGTTTTTTATATCGGGTTACTTAACGGGTTTTTACCCTGCGGCCTTGTATATGTTGCCATGGCAGGTGCTTTGGCTACGGGATCACTTGTCCAGGGCACCTTATATATGGTGTTTTTTGGTTTGGGAACAGCTCCATTACTATTTGCTTTTTCAGTATTTGGTCAGTTTGTCGGGGCTGGGGTAAGGAGGAAATTCAACAAAGTGATTCCCGTTTTTATCGTCGTTCTCGGGGTGATTTTTATTCTTAGGGGCATGAACCTGGGTATTCCATATATCAGCCCGAAACTGGGTGCCGGTGGGATGCACTCGCATCAAAATGAAGAGCCTGCACCCTGTCACTGATCAGAGCATACACCCTGCCATTGAGGGATGCGTTCTAATTTTCGGTAAAAAGGTTTTCTAATTTAACTTGTAGTCTTGTGGAGTCGGTAAGCTTTTTAAATTAAAAAATTTGTATAATCTGCTTGATTCGATATTTTTAAACGATTCCCGGACGTCTAGTGTGACAGATCATTGAAAACCGTCAAATTACTTGTCTAGTTTTTTTATCTCCTGCAGTCCCAGATAAAATGCGATGGTAAAGAGAACGGTAACTACTACACCCATAATTGGAATTATATTAATCATCTTCTTTCGATTTTTAGGAGTTTGAGATAGATTGCAAATCCAAGGATCGAAGGTACCCATAGACCAATAAACAGAGAGGCATCTGCTTGTCCCATGAACCAGAGTGTTTCTGATGTGATGAGAGACAAAAAGGCCAGGAACAGCATAATGAGATCGACTTTACTTAGGTTTTTAAACATGAAATTAGATTTAATAGAAGATAAACAGTTTTAAGGGGTAAATTGTTTAAATTGAATTTAGAAAATAGAATCACATTTTTCTGGTTAGAACTTACTTTATAAAACAATAATAAATTATAACTGTTTAAATCATTATGACAGTTAGCGCAATCTTAAGTATTATCATCGCTTTGGGGATCATTAATGTCTGGATATTCAGATTCAACAAAGCCTCCCAATACAGAGGAGGAAATGCAAAGAGCATGAATGAAGAGTTTTCAGTTTATGGATTATCCGGAAATTTTATGAAATTCATTGGATTCCTCAAGATCACTTTAGCCGTGCTAGGGATCGTTGGCATTTGGTATCCGGGCTGGTCCAGACCTTCAG
>CBDUCT010000406.1:0-3503 GCA_965365715.1 uncultured Cyclobacteriaceae bacterium
CCTCATAATTATTGCTTTCATACATGTATTGACAATCAAGGAAGGACCTGGGTTGGAACTGAAGACGGGGTAGCTGTTTTTGAGGAAGGTTCAATTTGGTCGTTATCACAGGAGGATGGCCTGCAAAGCAATCGAATTAAATATATAAAACAACTTGATGATGGGGGGATGCTTTTATTATCCGATAATGGAATTGACAAGCATATTGACGGGAAAACATTTTCTTTCGTAAATCAGGGACTTAAAAATAAAGAGATCCTGAATACAGTTCTGCCAGACCCTTCAGGCAATTTGTGGATCGGAAGTGATATCAACGGATTAATTTTTTATGACCGGAGCTCAGGTAACCTGAGATATATCAACGAGTATACTGAACTACCTTTTTCCAGGGTAAGATCAATGACATTCTATAAAGACAATCAATTATGCATTGGGACTGAACGCGGGATCTATTTGATTGGAATAAGAGATTCAGGAAATATTCAAACAATTACATCTGTAGGAATAGAGCAGGGATATCCGGATTTTGAAACAAATCAAAATGCAATATTACTTGATAATAATCAGATATATTTTGGTACTTCGATAGGAGTAGTCATATTTAATCCGGAAAAATTAAACAGTACAGATGCCATTCCGGTAAATATTTCATCCTTAAAGATAGAGTTTAAGGATACAGATTGGAGAGAAAAAAAAGTAAAAGTAGATAGCTGGTTAGGTATTCCTGAAAATCCAATCTTGAAATATGATCAAAATGATCTTCAGATAGACTTTAAGGGTGTTACCCTGAAAAGTAAAGATCCCCTCTGGTATCGTTACAAATTAGATAATTATGATCAGGATTGGTCGGCCCCCATGACTAATGAATCAGTCTTGTATGCTAATCTCAATCCGGGAAAATACAAGTTTAATGTAGCCGCCTCCTACGATGGATTGAATTGGAGTAGTTCGGTTTCATCTATCAGTTTTATTATAGCACCTCCATTCTGGAGAACTTGGTGGTTTTATGTTTTGATCTTTGCTTTAATTCTTGTCGGATTCGTAATTGTTAATAATTATAGGATTAAGATAAGAATAAATCAACTCTTGATGTTAGAAAAGTTAAATAAGGAAGAGTTTGAAAGAATTCAGAAAAAGGTAGCCATGGATTTTCATGATGAGATTGGGAATCACCTGACCAGCATTTCAATGTTGGTACAACTTATACGAAATAAAGATTGGGATATCCCGGGAGAGTTAAAGGATTACCTTATGAAAATTGATACGGAATCCAAAAATCTTTTTCTGGGCACCAAAGATTTTATCTGGTCTATTGATCCGAAGAACAACAACCTGAGAGAAGTGTTTTATAAGATCAGGGATTATGGCGAGGAAGTATTTGATACAACAGATATAAAATTTCAGGTAAAAAACGGTATTACGAGTGATGCAAATGTGAACCTTCCCCCTGGCTTTACAAGACAAATTGTGCTCATCTTCAAGGAGGCGATAAATAATACTATAAAACATGCAGGGTGTAGCGTCGTCTCATTTTCCGTTTCAATCTACCCCGATATGTTTATTATTAAACTATCAGACAATGGGGTGGGTTTTAATACAGATGAGATAGAATACTATAATGGCTTGAAAAAGATGAAAATTCGGGGTGAAAAAATTAAAGGGGATCTCATTTTTAATTCCGGATCGGAAAATGGAACTGAAGTCATTCTAAAGGCTGACACGAATAAGAAAACAGCCAATTAAATAAGATTTATGATGGTTATCAAAAAACTATTTTATATACGACGAATATTTTTTTATATTGTTTAGGCCAATAACTCATTGATACTATGGAATCAACTACCAGTAAAATCGTCATTGTAGAAGATAATGATGTTGTAAGAGACGGATTTTCACTATTAATAAGCAGTTTGAGTGAACATGAGGTAATCGCTGCCTATGAATCTTGTGAGGAAGCAATTAAAAATCTTGAAAAGGATAACCCGGACCTTGTTCTCATGGACATTGAGTTACCTGGAATGAATGGCATAGAAGGGACAAGACTGATCAAAAAAGCAAGGCCTGAAATTGAAATACTTGTAATTACCGTTCATGATGACAGTGACCTTGTTTTTCAGGCCTTGGTAGCAGGAGCATCAGGTTATATTACTAAAAATGCACCTCATAACAGGATCCTGGATGCCATCAAAGAAGTTGGCAAAGGAGGTGCGCCGATGAGCAGCAATATTGCAAGAATGGTAGTGGAGTCCTTCCAGCGAAATCAAAATTCACCCTTAAGTCCCAGGGAAACGGAAGTCCTTGAACTTCTGTCAGAAGGCAAAAGTTACTCTGTAATAGCTGATGAATTATTCATACATAAGGAAACCGTTAAATCTCATATCAAGAACATTTACTTTAAGTTACAGGTAAATTCTAAGGCAGCAGCTATTGAGGTTGCCAAAAAAAATAAACTGATCTAGTCATACATCCCTGAAAACTCTTCCGTACTGTAAATTGGGGGATAAGTTAAAAGCGCTCTGATTTTTTGAACAAGGGCGTTTCCCTGAAAAAGGCTCCTGTATTCTGGTATTTTATAGCTTTTCAGAAGGTTTTACAGGCCATAAAATCCCACTTTTTAGGGGATACCCTCGCAAGTCAAATATCCCCAACTTTGAGGTATAGGCAGCAGATAATTCTGTCAATTCACAAATTCGGGGTGCAATCTTTTGTATATAGCAGGATTTCGTACTCGCATGTTATGTGTGGGCTGGATTATACTGTTTTATGTTTTTTTTATATAAATAAATTCATTTATGAGAAACTTTTTACGAATTAGCATTACGTTAATTGCGTTATTGATTATGCAGGTGACGTATGCGCAAGAGTCCACAGTTACCGGAAAGGTGACTGCTTCGGAAGATGGTTCTCCAATTCCCGGAGTAAACGTCTTCGTTCAGGGAACAACAACAGGTACAGTTACCGACTTTGATGGTAACTACCGAATAGATGTTCCGGCCAGCGGGGGTGTTCTGGTATTCCGGTTTATTGGATTAACCACGGTAGAGGAAGATATCGGATCCAGGTCCGTTATTGATGTAGCGATGGATTATGAATCCACCCAGCTTTCTGAAGTTGTGGTAACTGCTGTTGGAATTGAACGGGAATCCCGCGCTTTAGGGTATTCGATTGAACAGGTCGATAATGAAGATGTTGCACAGGTATCTGAGCCTGATGTATTGAGAGCTTTACAAGGAAAAATACCCGGAGTGGATATTAGTGGTTCCGGTGGAGCACCAGGCAGTGCTACGAGAATACTCATCAGAGGTAATTCTTCACTATTGGGTAGCAATCAACCTTTATTTGTGGTAGATGGTATTCCATACAATAATTCGGAATTCCGGACATTCAACCAACTCGGAGATGGAACGGCATATAGCAGTAGAATAGCCGACATTGACCCGAACAATATTGCATCCATGACGGTGCTTAAGGGAGCTGCAGCTGCTGGATTATATGGTTCCAGG
>CBDUCT010000407.1:0-3502 GCA_965365715.1 uncultured Cyclobacteriaceae bacterium
GGTAACATTGATTACAAATCCCAGAAGTAATATTACAGATAAAAGGCAAAGCCAGATAATGAATGCGATAACCGCCCCTATAGATCCATAGAACTTATTGTAACTGGCAAAATTGGTAAGGTAGTATGAAAACAGATAACTGGACCCTATGCAAAGGAGTGTGGCGATTACGGATCCTGTGTTCATAAAATGCCACCTATCCTCTACAGATGGTCCCAGGTAGTAAATAATCGAGATCATCAGCTGGAATATGATAAACAGGATGACGAACCTTAAGCTTATGATCAATATAAAAAGAAAATCCTGGTTTAGGATGCCAATATCCAGCAGAAAATCCAGTACAAGCTGTCCGCCAATAAGAAGTCCCATGGCAAGGGTCAAAATTAGTATGAGGAGAACCGTTAGGATAAAGGCCACGAGGTAGTTTTTAAAAAAACCCCTGGTGAATTTCGTTTTATAGAAATAGTTGAAATTAGTAATCAACGAAAGCATTCCATTGGTGGCCAGGTATACAGCGAAGATCACCCCAAAAGAAAGGAGATCGCCTCTGGGCTTGGAAATGATATCCTCTACAGTGCTTCTTACCTGTTCTATCATAACCAGGTCCAATTCTTCAAAGAAACCCATAATAGTATCCTGCAAGTTAGGTATTGGAAAATAGGGGATTAGCGTAAAGAGGAATATGATCCCCGGGAATATAGCCAGTGTAAAATTATAGGTGATGGCTTTGGCTCTTTCAAGAATATCATCCTTGGTCAGGCTGATCAAAAAGATCTTCAAAAGGTCATATAAGGAAGTCCTGTGCTTCCCAACTACAATACGATCCAGGATGGAAGTAAAGTGTTTCCAGATTTTGAACCTGTCAAGATAATTTAAATAATCAAGGATCATTAAAAATATGGTTTCAAAACGTCCTGCACTACATCCGGTACTTGTATTGGCTTTCCAGATAATTTGTCAAGAAATACCAGTGTTGTCGATCCTAAGTTAATTAATTTTTTATCTTCATTAAAAACCTCGTATTCAAAAGTTATTCTCATGGCCGGCATTTCTTTAAGAATCAGCTTTATCGTTAGCAAATCATCATATTTTGCAGGACGAATATATTTAGACCAGTTTTCCAGAACAGGCATCAGTACGCCATTTTGCTCCAGGATTTTGTAAGAAATACCAAGGGATCTGAGCGCTTCTACTCTCGTAACCTCATAATAGGTGGCATAGTTTCCATAATATACATAACCCATTTGATCAGTCTCGGCATATCTGACTCTTATACTTGTCTCAAAATGATACATTAAATTTCGGTATTTAGATTCTAAAACGTTTTCCCCAGGTTCATGGTATAATAACACCAGATTTATCCGGCACTTACCGGTATATTCCTTCCCTGTTCAATGCTCTCTGGTATCTTCTTGCATAGACTAGATGTTGCTGAAGATTGGTAGAAAAATTATGATAACCCGAAAAATCTTCCTTTGCACACATGTAAAGGTAATTATGTTGCTCATAGTTTAATACGGCATCGATATACCTGATCTCAGGGGCATTTATCGGACCTGGTGGTAATCCGAGGTACTTGTATGTATTATATGGTGAATCAATTTCCTTATGTTTATTCAATACCCTCTTTATAGTAAAGTCACCACTGGCATAAACAAGAGCAGGATCCGCCTGGAGTAAATAGTTTTTTTTCAAACGATTTAAATACAAGCCTGCGATTACAGGGGCCTCATCCGACATTTTGCATTCAGCCTGAACAATTGAGGCCAGAATAGAAACATCTATTGGAGATAACCCGATAGAATCAGCTTTAGCCTTCCGTTCATCATTCCAGAATTGTTTATATTCATAGGACATGCGCTCCACCAACTCATCTGCGGTGATCGTCCAGAAAACCTGGTAGGTATTTGGGATGAACATACACTTGAACGTATATTCATTAAATCCATACTTTTCCCAAACAGTGGAGTCTTCAAGTTTGGTCATAAAAGTTTCAGGATCCAGGAATATATTGGCACATATCTTTGGAGGCAGATCTTCCAGGAGCCTGACATTGTTGAAGGTTATGTTAACGGGTTCCTGCTTCCCCGATCTCAAATACCTTATGGCATCCCGGTTGCTCATATTTGCCTCCAGCAAATACCTGCCGGGCTTGACGTATTTATCATAATCCATCAATTTGGCCAGAAAGCTGAAAGCCACCAGGTCATTTACATAATTCTCATTATATAGCATGTTTTGCACATCCTTGAATGTCGCATCCGGTTGAATGTATAGAAAACGGCTCTCCTGATCAACTAAAATATTCGGAGCTGTAATTACCTGCCAGAAATAAAAAGAAAACGATGAAAGTATGACAGTAAAGACCAGGATAAACCCAACTAATATTTTTCTTTTGCCCATATTGGGGACAAAAATAACAAATTGTATTAACTTGAATGCTGAATTTATGGATCATAAGAAAATTAATAAAATATGGCTGGCGAATTGGTAAAAATGCATCCGGATAACCCTGCTGTATCGAAAATAAGGCATATCGCAGAAGTGTTGAGAAAAGGAGGTGTGATCATATACCCAACAGACACCATTTATGGCCTGGGTTGTGATATTTTTAATGCAAAAGCAATAGAGAAAATATGCAGGATCAAGGGAATGAACCATAAAAAAGTTAACCTGTCTTTTGTCTGCTATGATCTTAGTGATATCACGAATTATGCAAAAAATGTGAGCACACCTGTTTTTAAAGTTCTTAAGAGGGCGTTACCTGGTCCTTTTACTTTTATAATGAACGCAAGCAGCAAAACGCCCAAGTTCGTTCACAAAACAAAACAGACGGTTGGGATCAGGATCCCTGATAATAATATATCCAGGGAAATTGTAAAAGAACTGGGCAACCCTATCATCTCTACCTCGCTGAGGCATGAAGATGATATTGTTGAATACCTTACTGATCCTATTGAGATCTTTAGAAAGTATAAAAACCAGGTCGACATAGTAATAGATGGAGGGCCGGGTAAGAACACACCCTCAACCGTTGTGGATTGTACCGATGAGTCTTTTATTGTATTAAGGGAAGGGATCGCTGATATTAATGAATTTTTATAAATAATCTATGATTAAAGACCTGTTTGATTTATCCGGTAAAAAAGCCCTGATTACCGGTGGTACTCATGGAATCGGCCTTGCCATGGCAAAAGCCCTAGCCTATGCCGGGGCTGAGATTGTCATAAATGGCCATACGCCGGAAAGAATGGAAAATGCCATCAACCAATGTGAATCTGAGAATCTAAAAGCAACGGGATCCTTATTTGATATAACGGATGAAAAGGCAGTATTGGAAAGTATGAATAAGATAGCGGAGAAAATTGGTCCGCTGGATATTTTGATCAACAATGCCGCAGTCCATAAAAGGATCAAATTGATTGATTTTTCTTACCGGGATTTCCAGGAAGTTGTCAACGTTAACCTGAATGCACAGTTCCTGATGGCCAGGGAGGCAGCA
>CBDUCT010000408.1:0-3496 GCA_965365715.1 uncultured Cyclobacteriaceae bacterium
TAAAGTAAACGCTGTCGATGCTACCGCCGCGGGAGATGTTTATTGTGGCAGCCTGGCCACGGCGCTGATGGAAGACATGTCCTTGAGAGAATCGGTCAGATTTTCAAGTGCCGCTGCCGCGTTGTGCGTTACCAAACTCGGTGCACAACCATCCGCACCAACAAGACAGGAAATTGATGTTTTTATGAAACAAAATAGTTAATTTGAATAATATGACCTCCTCAAAATACATTAATGAATTAATCAGCAAACTTGAAAAAATCAAGAGTGATCCAATAGAAAAACAGGTTTTCGTAGGTTTTGATGGATATATCGATAAAATCCAGAAAGCGGTTAAGGTTCGTACAAAAGAAAGAGTTGAATACTATCAAACGCTGACTGATTTTGCCAAAAGAATCGATATGGCCGCCGGGAAAAGCGGACAGGTTGAACTGGTTACTCAGGAAATCAAAATAGGCGGGAATGCACCGATTATGTCTAATGCACTTGGCGCACTAGGAATTAGAAGTACCTGCCTTGGAAATGCCGGATATCCCAATAAACATATCGAGTATGAAAATCTCCATAATAAGGCCAAAGTTTTATCCATCGGAGAACCAGCAGAAACCAATGCTCTTGAATTTAACGATGGCAAAATGATACTTTCCGAATTATCTACATTCAGAAAGATTAATTGGGAATATGTCCGGGATCTTATTGGCCTGGACATAATTACACAACATCTTAGTGAAAGCTCGATATTGGCCCTGGTTGGATGGTGCAACCCAGACCATGCTACCGATGTATGGAAAGGGATCCTGAACGAAGTAATGCCAAATTATTCCGGAAAAGACCTGATCTTTTTTGACCTGGCAGACCCGACAAAAAAGAATAAAGAGGATCTGCTCGAGGTATTGCATGTCATAAATTCCTATTCAAAGTACGGTAAAGTAGTATTAGGTATTAATGAAAATGAAACGAATAAATTATTCGAAATATTATCAGCGGAATACCCTGAAAACCTACCTGAGGAGGACAATCTTACTTCAAAGGGAAGATTTATTTTTTCAGTATTGAATATTGAAGGATTATTGATTCATCCTACCGATCGTAGCATCATGATCAACAGCAATGAAACGATAGATCTGCAAGGTTTCATAATTGAAGAACCAAAAATATCCACCGGGGGTGGTGATAATCTCAATGCCGGATTTTGTCTTGGTTATATATTAGGCTTTTCTATGGAAGAAAGTATGATCCTGGGAATGGCCACATCCGGTGCTTATGTAAAAAATGGAAAAAGTCCGGATATACAGGAACTTATCTCCTATTTAAAAACATGGAACTAAAAATACAATTCCTAATTTATCCTGTTTCTATCTGGAATCAATGGTTTCATTCCTGTGAATTAATCTAAAAGCATCAAAAGAATCCTTTGGATTGCAGAGTGGTCGTTAAAATTTATAATTTAAAATATATATATTGTGCTGTAAATGAATTCAAATCTGAGTTAATAGTTGATTTTTTAAATTCTTAATGCCAATATGAAAATGAAATTCCTGCAATCTATAATTGTTTATACACTTTTACTGATCGTCATAGTTCCAGGGCAAGCAAATTCACAGGTACTTCTCTCACTCTTATTTGGCGATAAGCTGAATTCAGGTGGTATTGAATTTGGCCTGGACGGAGGAATAAACCTATCCAATATGTCCAGTACAGAAGGTAATTTGGCCCCGAATTGGAATCTTGGTTTCTTTTTTTACATCGATCTGACAGAAAAATCTTTTCTTCATACCGGAGTACTGGTAAAATCGCAATGGGGCACAAATAATCTTCAGCCATACGCCACCGGAGATTCTGATGTAGACAGCCTGATGCTTGAAGAAGGTACAATGGACAGAAACCTTAGCTATTTTAATGTTCCGATTTCATATTGTTATTATATCTATAATGGCTTTTTTCTTGAAGGAGGATTTATGCTTGGATTACGTTCTAAGGCTATGGATGAGATGAAGGCAACATCTACGGTAGGTGATGATGTAATTGTCCAGGTCGATATCCGTAATCAAATGACCCGGTTAGATGCCGGTTTGCTAGGTGGTGCAGGCTATAAATTTCAAAAAGGGCTTGGGATATCTGTTGGTGTCAGGTATTATTATGGCCTAGTGGAAGCTCATACGGATAACTGGGGAGATAAACACAATAACTCAAACTTGTTTTTCTTCGTCACCGCTCCTATCGGCAAGGGAAAGGCTGAAAGAAAAAAAGAAGAAAAAGAACGGCAATTAAGAGAACAGCAAATGCAGGGAAACCAATAGATTCAAAAGCCCTCAAAAACATCTCAATTAAATCCTGACAGAAAAAGAAATGAACATCTCTTTATCCAGAGTATCTTCTATGGATAATGGATGATACCGTCCATATTCTTGGATGATCCAGCTTTTAAGGACAAAGGTAACTGGGGTGGTAGGATATAGGCACCAAAGAACTTCCTGGCCTGCTCGCCTTGATCGGACTGATGGAGGAGGGATATTTTAATTAGTTCATCGGTAAATTCAGGACTATAGAGAATGATATTCTTTTAAAGGTTGTTAATTTTGGCTTAATTGCATCACCTATATAAATCAATTAATTTTAAGACCAATGAAAGAATATCTCTATTTTTTTGTCATTATAATCATCCATTTCTCCTGCTCTTCGCCAGATAATTCCGCTCAGGAAGAATTATCTGATAAACCAAATATTCTATGGATCACCTGTGAAGATATAACGACCATGATCGGCTGTTATAATGATCCGCTTGCCATCACCCCAAATATAGATCAACTTGCCGATAAAGGGATTTTATACAAAAATGCCTATTCCACCGCCCCGGTTTGTGCGCCTGCCAGATCCTGCCTGGTAACCGGCGTATATGCCACTTCGCTGGGTACCCAAAACCTGAGGTCTGACTTCAAAATTCCATCTTATATAAGAACACTACCTCATATCTTGAGAGATAATGGATATTATTGCTCAAATAATTACAAGGAAGATTATAATTTCTTTGATTCTACCATCTGGGATGAGTCAAGCCATGAAGCCCATTGGCGGAAACGTCCGGATAATATACCCTTCTTCAGTGTTTTTAATATTGAAACGACACATCAATCTCAGATCTTCGGGGATGATGAAGCTTTTTTCAATAAATATGGCAGTCAACTCAGTGATGATGAAAGGGCTAAACCTGAAGACATCATACTTCCACCCTATTTCTTTGATTCTCCCATCGTACGGAAACTCTGGGGAAGATATTATGATCTGATCAGGATCATGGATCGCCAGATCGGTGATATTTTAAGTGAGCTGGAGGAAGATGGTTTAAAGGACAATACGATCATCTTCTTTTATTCGGATCACGGGACAGGCATGCCAAGAGCGAAAAGAGCATTGTATAACTCCGGTATACAGGTTCCCTTTATAGTGCATTTACCGGATAAATATCAATACTTATCAGAACATCTTCCGGGTTCCG
>CBDUCT010000409.1:0-3494 GCA_965365715.1 uncultured Cyclobacteriaceae bacterium
ACCACCATATTCATCAGAACGCTTATTGTAAAAAGGTGTAAGAAACTGACTCAAAAGATAGCCATGGGCTGCATGTATTTGTACGCAATCAAATCCTGAAGACTCTGCTCTTATTGCAGCTTTTGTAAATGCATTAATAATGACATTTATCTCTTCTTTTGTCATTTCTTTGGGAACAACATTAGTAACCGGATGAGGTATTGCTGATGGACCCCATATTTCTCTTTCTTCTGTATTAAATGTTAAATTAAAAGGCTATAATGCAGAAAAGCTACATGGAAGAGGGGGCATAGGATTGGTCTCAAGCCGGTTGACACTGGATGGCCCTTTACAATCCGGAAAATCGAAAAAAGCCGGAAACCAGGCTAAAACAACTTTCCTATTAGGTGGTCGTATTACCTATTCCGACTGGATCTTAAGGATGTTTAATATCCCTGATATTAAAAATAGCTCAGGATATTTTTATGATATAAATGCAAAACTATCTCACAGGTATAGTGACAAAGGGATTATCTCAGCATCATATTACCAGAGTTTTGACAACGTTCAGTTTTCTGACGATTATGGATTTTCATGGACGAACAGGGCTGCGAGCCTGATCTGGAATCATATGATCACCCCTGATGTAGCATCTACATTTTCAGCATCTATGGGAACAAATGAAAATTTGTCGTATGAACCGACTGGTTTGAGAGCCTTTACATTAAAAAATGGTATATCTAATCTGCGGTTGAAGGAAGACATACTGATATCTTCGATAAAAGATCACAGCATTTCAACAGGCATTGAATATATTAATTATGATATTGCCCCTGATGAATTGGCTCCAAGGGGTGATCAGTCAGGCATAATTCCTCAGGAGGTGATGAAGGATAATGGCCATGAGCTTGGTATATACCTGAATGATGAATTTGTATTAAATCATTTGTTCACTTTATCCTTCGGTTTGAGGTTCAATGCCTTTCAGCAATTGGGCCCAGGTACCGTTTACCAATACCCGGAGGGTGAACCTAAAGATCCGGAAAATATTACGGACAGTATCTCGTACGGATCGGGGGAAGCAGTCAAGACCTATTACAACCTTATGCCAAGATTTTCTATGAAATATAGTCTCAATTCAAATTCTTCCCTCAAGTTCAGCTATAACCGAACCAGCCAGTTCATACACCTTGTATCCAATTCCACAGCGGCCCTTCCCGTGGATTTCTGGTTGGTAAGTGGTCCCTATTATGCCCCTGAAACATCCAATAATTTTTCCATAGGTTATTTCAGGAATTTTATGCAAAACATTTGGGAAACATCCCTGGAATTTTATTACAGGCGATTGAAAAATGTGATAGAGTATAAGGACTTTGCAGAATTACTGCTCAACAACCATCTCGAAACCGAGCTGATCTCAGGAGAGGGTCAGGCCTATGGTGCCGAACTATTGATACGCCGGGAAAAAGGCCGGTTGAATGGCTGGCTTGCTTATACCTATTCCCGTTCCCTGGTAAGGATTGTTGGAGACAATGAAACTGAAACCATCAATGATGGTGAGTGGTATCCCTCACGCCTGGATATGCCGCATAATTTCAATATAGTGATGAATTACAATTTCAATAAAAGTAATGTTTTTTCGGCAAACTTCACATACAGGTCCGGACGTCCAATCACAATTCCGGGTTCATTTTATATAGTTGATGACGTTTTTATCCCTGAAGTTACAGGCAGGAATGAGCTTCGAATTCCACCATATCACCGACTTGACATATCTTATACACTTAAAAGGAATGTGATCAAGAAAAAAAGATATAAAGACAGCTTTACTTTTTCGATTTATAATTTGTATGCTAGAAAGAACACATATTCTATCTTTTACAGGAAGAATATTTCCAGGGGTACAAATGCATACAGGTTATCAGTCCTGGGAACGATCTTCCCATCCTTTACATACAATTTTGAGTTTTAAGCCAATGAATAAAAAAAATATTTTACATATTCTGTTTGTTTTCTTAACTGGATGTATTTCATCTTACAACCTTGAACATGACACCAATGAAAACCTACTTGTTGTGGATGGAAAGATTACCCAGGAAAACACCCAACATGAACTGACCCTCCGTAGGTCAACAGCAACCAGCTCTACTGATTATAATGCTGTAACCGGGGCCAGGATATCCCTGTATGATGACATGGGCAATTCTGAAATGTATTATGAATTTGAAAAAGGCAAATATTTATTCGAGGGCAGCGTTCTTGAGCGTGTTCCCAGCAGATCCTACTATTTAGAGATTCAACTTCCCGACGAGCGCATATACAGATCTCTCCCGCAGATCATGCCGGAAATTGTGAAACCTGATAAATTGTATTTCGAGCTGGAAGAAATTGAAGAGATAAGCGACCTGGAGAATATTATTATTAAGAGATATCTTAATTTGTATATTAACACACCAGTTTTAAAAGATAACCAAGGTTATCATTTTATCTGGCGGATGGATCATGCCTATTCCTTCGCTGAATTACAATGTTCTCCCTTAAAAACACCTTTAACATGTTATATAACCAGAAAGCTGATCAATGATAACCTGAAAATCTTTACCAGTGAAGACCTTTCCGGGGGAGAGTTACGGGATTTCAGGGTTGGATCTATTGCTATTCTTCCCAATTGGGAATTCTTCGAAAAACATTTCTTTAATGTGGCACAGCATTCAATAACCAAGGAAGCATATATTTACTGGGAAACTGTCAAAAAGGTTGCCCAATCAACCGGAAGTATCTTTGATACACCGCCCGGACCCATAAATGGGAATATTTATAATGTGAATGATCCGGATGAAAGGGTATTGGGTTTCTTCGAGGTTTCAGCAGTTGATACCATTCGGACCTATACTTTTGCGGCAGACCTTGAACCTTTGTCTATAGAGGACAGGTGTAATCCTCTTATTTGGCAATCCTGGAGGGATCCGGCCTGTTGTAATTGTCTGGTAATTCCAGACAGCCAACTGCAAAGACCTGATTACTGGGGATTTCTTAGGGAAGAACACAAATGATCAACAATGTAAATTTTGTCCAACTGTAAACTGAATAGATTTGTATATAATAGATGAGATAACATTGAATAGAGATGAGGAGAATTGATCAAGCAGTATTTACATGGTTATTTTATCTTATATGTTATCTACTACTGAGATATGACGGGTATGCTGCTCCACCGCAACCGGATAAAATCTTCGTGCATATGGATAAATCATATTATGTATCTGGTGAAACCATTAATTATAAGGTATATTTTTTAAACAGAGAAAGCATTGAATCGAAAATTGTTCATGTCGAGCTTGTAGGTGCAAACGATAGTATTTATCAGGATCAAATTAATCTTATCACGGGAAATGCTGCCAGTGGGAAATTCAATTTGCCAATTTCTTTTAAAGAAGGAAATTACCTTTTCCGGTGGTACACGGCATGGAAGATCAATTTTGGTGCTGAAAGTATCTTTGAGAAAGTAATTCCTG
>CBDUCT010000410.1:0-3489 GCA_965365715.1 uncultured Cyclobacteriaceae bacterium
TTAAGAGATGTAATCAGATTGTACCTTTATGAGAACCCTGCAGATTTTTTTAGCTTTTATTCTTGTCAGCTCCTGTAACCCTGCTTTGGACAAATCAAATATGGCCTCCTGGGCTCATTTCTCTATAGATGATGACTTGCCTGGAGAAAAATGGGGGACTGGTGGCCCGACTCTGGCTGATTATGATGGTGACGGTGACCTCGACCTGGCCCTGTCACGAAGATCAGTGCAATCAGCATACTGGTATGAATATAAAAATGACTCTACCTGGATACGACATCTGATCGGATCGCATATTGGCCTCGATAATACTCTTGGAACAACCGCAGTAGATATTGACCAGGATGGATGGAAAGATATTGTATTCGGACATGTATGGTTCAGAAATCCAGGAAACCTGAACGATAAACCCGATACACCCTGGGTAGCAGTTGATTACCCGAGCAGGGGGCATGATATCATTACAATAGATGTAGATGGGAATGGTATTGATGACTTTATGATCTATGACGGGAAGAGAATTTCATGGTTCGATATCAGTAATGATCTGGAAGAGATCATTATTTCCGAAGGATATGATGACCACGGAGGCCTGGCACCTAAAGGTGTAGGTGATATAGATATGGATGGGGATGTCGATGCGATTATTCCGGGATTCTGGTTTGCAAATCCGGGTAATGGCAGGGGAGACTGGGATATCCATTCATGGCCTTTTACACCTGTTCCAAAAGCATCATATGGTAGAAGTACAAGATCCTGGCTGGATGACCTTGAGAAGGACGGGGATGTGGATATTGTCTACAGTCACTGCGATACGGGCCTGGGTCATGTATACTGGGTGGAAAACACAGGCAAGGGCCATTCATGGATCAGCCATCAGTTACCCGATCCACCGACCCGTGATGGGGACGTAGAAGGAACCGGTTCATTTCATTCCCTCGGATTAGCTGACTTCGATCTGGATGGAGACCTGGATATTTTTGCAGGGGAACAGGAAGATCCTGATACCTATATGGAAGCCAACGGATTGCTGGCTATGAAACCAGTAGGTTTGAAAGAACGCGGGGTGATCTGGGAAAACAACGGTGGATCACCTCCTCAATTTACCCCGGTTGTCATTCATATTGATAATCCTGGCTGGCATGATGCTTCACTGGGCGACGTGGATGGAGATGGTGATATAGATATCGCTACAAAAGTCTGGAATGCAGATGGTCCCAACTATCATGCGGATTACTGGAGAAATGATATTGTAAAATAATTCAGAATACATGCGGAAATTTCCAAATGCCATGGCCATTATGCTGGGCTTTGTGCTATTTGTCAGAATATTAACTTATATTATTCCTCAGGGGAGATATGAAAGGATACAGGATCCTGCACTTGATTATGAAACTGTCGTACCAGGGTCCTTTACTCTAACTGAAGGGAAACAGCTATCCGTTTTTCAGATTTTTATATCTATTCCAGAGGGAATTATTAGTGCTGCTGAATTAATCACTTTAATATTATTACTGGGAGGATGTTTCTATGTTATAGAAAAGACTGGTGCACTTAAGGAAGGGGTGGTTTATATGACTGTATTACTGAAAGGAAAGGAAGAAATTTCAATGATCATTGTATCACTACTTTTTGCCACCGGAGGAGCATTGAATGGATTACAGGAGGAAATTATAGCTATGACACCGGTTCTCATTTATTTTGGTCGCAGATTAGGGTATAATGCATATGTAGCAATATCAATAAGTTTTGGGGCAGCTATACTTGGTGGAGCTTTCAGCCCTGTAAATCCTTTTAGTGTCGGGATAGCCCTGAAAACGGCTGGATTGCCTTTCCCCTCTGCCAGCACATTTAGAATGTTGGTTTTTTTCTTTGCTTTTATCCTGTGGGTATATTTAATAATCAGGTATGCAAATAAGAACAGGATTAAGAAGGAAGAGGAGCAGGATACTGATCAACCTTCGATCAGTATCAGAAACCTGTTGATTCTGGGATTAACCGGAGCAGCATTTGGACTTATGATATATGGAATATTATGGCTTGAATGGGGCTTTAATGAAATGTCAGCGGAGTTCTTTGTGTTAGGTATTATAGTAGGATTAATTGGGAAATTAGGCTTCAATGAAACATGCGAGGTGTATATAAAAGGATTTAAAGAACTAACATTTGCTGTTATTATTGTTGGTCTTGCTAATAGTATAACCATTATCCTTGAAAAAGGAATGATTACAGACACCATTATTTATGGTCTTTTTACACCAATGCAATATTTTCCTAAAAGTTTGGCGGCCGTATCAATGATGGTATCTCAGTCCATACTTCACTTTCCGGTTTCCAGCTATTCAGGACAGGCTTTGATGACTATACCTATATTATCTCCATTAGCGGATTTAATCGGACTTACAAGACAGGTTGTAGTACTTGCCTATCAGTATGGCGCTGTTATGATGGATGTCATGATACCTACCAATGGGGCCCTGATGGCCATTCTGGCCGTTGCCGGAATATCTTATAATAATTGGTTCAAATTTATAATTAAACCCTTATTGATCCTGTTCGGATTATGTGCCATAGCTCTGATAGTAGCAGTATACGCTGGAGTAAAATAAGGACATTAGATTAAAATCCGATAGGCTACTGAAATATCTCCTTTAAAAAACTTTCCTGAATTATTTTGTGAGGAGAAAAGATTTCAAATTCCGGAAATTAAGATTTCTGGAGAAATGACATAAAAAAATCAAGGCCATCCCGATAAGAATGGCCTTTTGCCCAATTCCTGTCCTTTATTCCAGGGACAGGTCAATTATTCCAAGATCAGTAAATCGTTATTACCAACCAGGATATTTTCTATATTTTTTACCTTTATTCCTCATTCAATAAGGGGAAAATTTCCGTTTCCTATGTGTTAGACAAGGGTATCTGTAAAAGGTTTAATTGGGATCTTTAATTTTTTAGAATTTATTGGAAATATTTTTTTTATTTATAATAATAGGCACTAAAGAAATCATGGGGCTTCCTTTTTAGGGATTTTGGCACTAGAGAAGACTGTGTCTTATTTTTAAGCTATTCCGCTTAATGATACAGCATATGCTCAATCACCAGCATTAGATTATTCCGCCTGTTCATTATGGGATTTGCAAAGGGCTAAGACCACGTTATATCCCAAGAATTCTTTTGGCATTTTCGGATCTGAATAAGATCTTTGAATTCTCATCAGCTTCACTATCCCTCAGGGATTCAATTCTCAATAAACCGGTCATATAATCCAGGATTGGTGAATGGGTGCCAAAGGCAAATTTCTCCTTGCCAAACCGGCTGATAAGTTCCTGAAAAGCATTCACCGATCTGCCAGAGGTATCCACCACCATATTGGCACTTTTCAGTAGCATTTCTTCCTCCTCATTCAACTTGATGCTGTTTGTTAGGTTTAAGAAAATATATTTTGCATCCGGAACGGCCTTTACAATTGGAAGGATATCCTTTAAATCC
>CBDUCT010000411.1:0-3459 GCA_965365715.1 uncultured Cyclobacteriaceae bacterium
CGACAGCTATCAAACTACGGAAGGTAAGATCGTATTATACATCCTCGACTATAATACAATTACGTATAACTTCTGACACCACAGAAATGTCCTCCGGTAAGATGAATAACAAATAAGAAACTCTTTAAATAAGAATAGGATCATCCAATCCGGCGTATTGTCAAAGATTGTATTTTGAAATTGAATAAAATACCTGATAATCGCTGTTCATATGCTTATCCTTTATTAAATTGTCAGCTCAAAACATTTTTTATATAATGAAGAAAATTATCCTTTATAGCCTGGCCTCATATTTATTTTTTAGTTGTGATCCCTCTGGTTTTAATACAAATACCAATGATTCTGAAGATGACATATTATGGTTCGATGAACCTGCCGGCATCTGGGAAGAGGCACTTCCCCTTGGAAATGGAAGAATAGGTGTCATGGTTTTTGGAGGAACATCAACAGAGCACTTACAACTTAATGATGATTCCTTATGGCCCGGGGACGATGGCTGGGAGGAGCCGGATGGTGATCAGGATGATTTGAAGAAGATAAGGGAATTGCTTTTTGACGGAGAACAAGTCCTTGCTGATTCATTATTTGTAGAAAAATTTTCCAATAAGACCATAGTAAGATCACATCAGACCCTTGGAGATCTTCACTTAGACCTGGGGCACAAGAAAATCACGGAATACAGAAGGGAATTAAATATCAGCAAGGGGATCAGTACAGTTTCCTATAAAACAGGAGGTTCACAGGTTAAGGAACGGTTTTTTGTATCTCATCCTGAAGAGGCGATCTTTATTGAGATCATCTCTGAATCAGAGCAGGGACTTAATGGGAAGGTACGCTTATCCAGACCGGAAGACAATGGTCATCCTACCGTTTCCGTGAAAAGCACCGAAGATAATCTCTTAATCATGAGTGGGGAGGTTACTCAGCATGGTGCTAAATTCAGATCGGAACCCGCTCCTATTGTCCAAGGTGTAAAGTTCGAGACCTGTCTAAAAATTTTAAATGAAGGTGGTGAGATCAATACAGGGGAAGACTATCTTGAGCTTAATAATGTTAAGAAGGCTATTTTTCAGATCGTTTCAAATTCTTCCTTTTATTGTGATGATCCTGCTTCCAGGAATAAGGAACAACTTATGGCCATGGAAGGAAAAACCTTTGATCAATTATTAGAATCCCATGTTAAAGACCATCAGGATCTGTACAACCGGGTAAAATTCGAATTATCCTATGAGAATAAGGATAATATTCCAACAGATGAAAGGATTGAAAATGTTAAACAGGGTAGGCAGGACCCTGGATTGGAAATACTGCTGTTTCAATACGGAAGGTATCTGTTGATCGCTTCTTCCAGACCAGGAACCAATCCTGCAAATCTGCAGGGATTGTGGAACCAGCATATTGAGGCCCCCTGGAATGCGGACTACCATTTGAACATTAACCTTCAGATGAATTACTGGCTGGCAGATGTAACTAATTTAAGTGAATTGAATGCCCCCCTTTTCGAATATGTCGATAAACTTATAGAAAATGGAAAGAAAACGGCCAGGGTTAATTTTGGCTGCAATGGGGCTTTCCTGCCACATGCAACAGATCTGTGGGCTCCTACTTGGTTAAGAGCTCCCACAGCCTACTGGGGTTGTTCTCTTGGTGCCGGAGGCTGGATGGTCCAGCATTACTGGGAACACTATGCCTTTACTCGTGATGAAAATTTTCTAAAAGATCGTGCTCTTCCCGCTATTCAGGCCGTAGCCCAGTTTTACAGCGACTGGATCATCCGGGACCCAAGAGACGGAACCCTGATCTCTGCCCCTTCAACATCCCCTGAGAACAGATACATCAATGCCAAAGAAGAACGGGTAGCAACCTGTCTTGGTAGTGCCATGGATCAACAGGTTATCGCGGAAGTTTTTGATAATTACATCAAGACCTGTCAAATCCTTGAGATAGAGGACGATCTTCTGGAAAAGATCAAGGATCAGAGATCAGAACTAAGGCCAGGATTTGTACTGGGAAGTGATGGCAGGATACTGGAGTGGGACCGGGAATATGTGGAGATGGAACCAGGGCACAGGCATATGTCTCACCTGTATGGATTTCATCCTGGTACAAGCATCACCAAAGAGGGAACGCCTGAGATTTTTCAGGCAGTCAGAAAAACCCTCGATTACCGGCTTGATCATGGAGGAGCCGGAACAGGATGGAGCAGGGCATGGCTGATCAACTGTGCCGCAAGACTTATGGATGGTGAAATGGCATACGAGCATATCCAACTCCTGTTTCAAAAGTCGATATTTAAGAACCTGTTCGATGCACATCCGCCTTTCCAGATCGATGGAAACTTTGGATATACTGCGGGAATTGCCGAGATGTTACTTCAGTCTCATGAGGAAAGTAAGATAAGGTTGTTACCTGCTTTACCGGCAGCCTGGAGTACTGGTAACATTATTGGATTAAAAGCCCGGGGAGATATTTTGGTGGATATCTATTGGAAAGATAATTTATTGGAAAAGGCCGTTATAAAGGCAAACAAGAGTAGTCAGATGGAAATTGTTTATCAGGATAAGTTATTGCCTGTAGAATTGAATGCAGGGGAGTCTTTTACTTATATTCCGGAATGATCTATATAGGAATGATCGATAGAATAGAATCATACAGGTCATAGAATCTGAAAACAAAATGAATTTTCTTCATTCTAAATTTTTAATAAGGAATGATTAAAGTTTATTTGATCTACAGAATATTTTCAATTTTTTGAACATAAAGGAATCAATAAATTCCAAAAAAATGAAAAGGAGAAATTTTTTACTATCGGCCTCTCTGGCAGGAATGGGGCCTTCAATATTTTTAAACAGGATTTTCGAAAAAACAAGGAAAATGGGACAACAGAACACTACAGATAAAATTAAGCCATTGGCACTTACCATGTGGGATTTTTCCTGGCTTGAACGCCGTTGGACCGGTGCTGGTTATGAAGACTGGGACAAGGCACTTTCAGAACTTACTGAGCGAGGTTATAATGCTGTCCGGATCGATGCCTACCCTCATCTCATAGCCAATGGGAAAGAGAAAAAATGGAGGTTATTGCCAGTATGGGCTGTTTTTGATTGGGGAAGTCCTATGTCCATCGAGGTACAGGTACAGCCCTCACTCAATGAGTTCATCGCCAGATGCAAGGAACATCATGTAAAAGTTGGATTGTCTTCCTGGTACCGGGAGGATATCGAGAATGTTCGGATGGGCATTTCTTCCCCTGAAATTATGGCCGATCAATGGATCAGGACCGTTGAAAGCATTGACCGCGCCGGATTGCTTGATAATATATTTTATGTTGACCTGTGCAATGAGTGGCCGGGAGATATTTGGGCTCCCTATTTCGAGAACAATCCACCGGAATTAACTTGGGGAGGTTGGTATACCAGCAATTCTATGACATGGATGAAAAAAGCAGTTGAATTGTTC
>CBDUCT010000412.1:0-3455 GCA_965365715.1 uncultured Cyclobacteriaceae bacterium
GATCCACCTTGGCAACATTGCCTATCGATTAGGCCGAACGCTGAATTTTGATCCAGTAAAAATGAAATTTATTAACGATAAGGAGGCTGATTCTTTACTGACACGTGAGTACAGGGCCCCGTTTACTATCCCGGAACAAATCTAAATGAGATCCTAATAACTCATTGTATGTTAAATCATTTATAGACCGTTAATAATTTAGGAAAATGGTTTATATAAATACTGTATTTTTTTATATTTACATATAAGGAAATGAAGGTTAATCATCTTTTAAAGTATTACGAATTTTTTGTAGTTCCTGAAATTTATATGGATTTTTAACTTTTAAGTAAAGAAATAAAAGATAAATTTAAATGACCTGCCAGAGAAGAGGTTTATATACTTAGTAATTTATGTTGTCCTTTCTCAGGGGTATAAATAATTATAATATGATCAGTCTTAAAAGCATCATTTTGTCTTATTCAATTGTTTTATTACCGGGTTTAATCAATGCTCAGACCGGAGATCTTAAACTTCTTGACTGGCGCCCGAAAAGTCAATTGGTCGTTAAGGAAACTAAGATTCTAAAACCTAAATATCCTGTTATTGATATCCACAATCATCTGGGTGATCTTAAAAATACTGAGAAATACTTAGAGGAGATGGATAAAGCCGGCGTCTGGAAATGTGTAAGTCTTGACGGAAACTCGAAGGATGATGCTTTTATTGATCATCTTAAAGCATCCCGGGCTGTGTCGAAAGAACGGTTGCTTGTTTTTTTTCGCCCTGACTTCAGTAAGATCGACGAACCTGATTTTGGCCGAAAGGAGGCTGATAGGCTTGAAAAAGCAGTAAAAATGGGGGCGAGAGGTCTGAAAATTGCAAAAAACCTGGGTTTGACCGAAAAAGATAAAAATGGAAGGATCATTCCGGTTGATGACCCACGAATTGATCCCATTTGGGCAAAATGTGCTGAACTTGGCATCCCGGTCATGATACATGTCTCAGATCCGAAAGCTTTCTTTACACCTGTGGATAAATATAATGAAAGATATGATGAACTGGGGGATCATCCGAACTGGTCATTTTATGGAGATGAATTTCCTTCAAAGGATGAGATACTTGCACAACGTAACCGGGTCTTTGCGAGGCATCCGAATACCATTTTTATCGGGGCACATATGGGAACATTGCCTGAGGAATTGCATACCGTGGCTATGTGGCTTGATATTTATCCGAATTTCTATGTGGATATCGATGCAAGAATAAGTGATCTGGGACGACAACCACGTACGGCCCGGAAATTTTTAATTGAATACCAGGATCGGGTTTTATTTGGGACGGATACTGAACCAAATGCGGAATCCTACAGAATTTATTACCGGTTTCTTGAGACAGATGATGAGTATATCGATCCTTCCGGTGGACATCACCTGCAGGGTCGCTGGATGATCTATGGTGTTTATCTTCCTGATGAAGTACTTGAAAAGATTTACAATAAGAATGCTTTGAAAATACTGGCCATGTTCAAAGGAACTGATTAGCGGCCGGTTTATCATTCCATGTAATTTTAAAGGCTATTTTTAACCGATTTTGCCTTAATATCTTCATGATATTACCAACGATGCCATATCAGGAGTATGATATATCACAGGAGGAGTTTTATGAATGTTACGTAAGCACCGTGTATACAGGAAATCATAACATAAGAAATAAAAAATAGCCTGGATTCATTTAAGATCCACAATTTTTATAGCAAATAATGTATTCTTTTAAATTCTTATAAAATGCATATCCTATCCATCATTTCTTTACTTATTGTCTTCAGCGTTCATGTACTGGCTCAAACAGGATTCCATGGTAATCCTGGAAAGAATACCGTTCGCCCGGAAAGAATAGATGATGTTCTTTATAATCCTGGAAAAGGGATCACTACGGCCAATTCATTCGATGGAGATGTGGAAGGATATCCAAAATCAAGGATTGCCTATTGGCGATTTTACTGGAGTGAAATCGAGCCTGAAAATGGTGAATACAGATGGGATAAGATTGATGAAGTTATCGAGAAAGCAAGTTCCCGCGGTCAAAGGGTAGCTTTGGGTGTAATGCCTGCTAACGGCTCCGCACCTGAATGGTATAGGGAACTTGGGGCAGCTGGATTCGAGTATATGCCTGAAAGAGGAGGAGATATGAGTTGGATGCCCGACCACAATGACCCTTTGTACTTACAATATATGGGTCGCCTTGTTAAAGAAATGGGTGACCGATATGACGGCAACCCGGATATTGATCATATTGATATGCGGTCTTTAGGCCACTGGGGGGAATGGCATTTCGCATTTATTGATCCTCGTCCGGTAGTTGAACCTGGGATCCGCAAAGCCCTGGTAGATATATATCTGGACAATTTCAAAAAGACACCTTTAATTATGCTGATAGGTGGCGGGGATGAGTTGGAATATGCCGTAAAAAACGGAGCGGGTTGGAGGGCAGATTGTTTGGGCGATCTTGGATATTGGGGCCCTGACTGGAATCATATGAAGGATTCATACCAGCAGTCTCTTGATGATGCTGAGGCAAATGATGCCTGGAAACATGCACCGGTATGTTTTGAATCCTGTGGTGTGATGCAAAAATGGGCTGACGAGGGTTATGACGTGGATTTTATTATTAACGAAGCTTTGAGATGGCATATTTCCATCTTCAACAACAAATCATCACCAATACCGCCAAGGTGGTGGGGGAGTATGGAAGAATTTATAAAAAAAATGGGATACCGCTTTGTAATTAACTACCTGACATTTCCTTCTGCAATAAAGGCAGGACAGGTTTTAAATATTGAAAGTGAATGGGAAAATTTGGGAGTCGCTCCTCCATACCGGAATTACCGTATCGTCTTTAAACTCATAGCCAAAGACCGAAGACCTAAAAGTGTAGTACTTAAAGATCCGGACTATAAAGTTGATTTACGGGATTGGTTACCAGGAATCAATAATCTAAAGCAAAATCTTAAAATTCCAGGGACTATGCAACCTGGCCGATACAACCTGGCAGTAGCTCTTTTGGATCTTCATACAGAAGAGGTGGCCGTGAAACTAGCTATTGAAGGTATGGATGCCCATGGCTGGTATATTTTAAGTGAATTAGAAATAGAATAATAACCAGGTAACATTTTTAAATATAATATTATGAAAAACTCACGCCGGGAATTTTTGAAAAAAACGGGAATAACAGGTGCAGCTTTGGTCGGGACAGGCATGACCGCCTGTACGGATCAGGATAATAGTGGAGATACGGGCAATAACATGGCTCAGGGAAATAATGAAGACCCCTTCCCCCAAATATATAAGCAGAAATTTAATATGTCAGGATATGCCGCACCCAAGCTGGATGTTGTCCGGGTAGGTGTTATCGGGCTGGGTAATCGGGGAACAGTGACAGTACGGAGAGTGGCAGGAATTGAGGGTGTGGAAATT
>CBDUCT010000413.1:0-3450 GCA_965365715.1 uncultured Cyclobacteriaceae bacterium
CGCCCGCAAAAGCGAATATTCTTTCAATACCTCTGGCCGGGTAAGTTTTGAGACAGTTTGTTTGTTCAGTGCTTCAATAGATAGCTGGATACTCAACAGCCAGATTCAATTTGATTATGACCTGCAGGGGAATAGAATTTCAAAAACCTGTTCTGATTACGATCCCGGAACTGTAAAATGGACCCGGGATTACAGGTTTGATTATACCTTTGATCAGGAAGGTCGGGAAACAGGAAACATTCAATATAATTGGGATGATTCCCTTGAAGAATGGATCCCGCTGTGGAATAAAAGAATGGGTTATGGTCCGGCCGTTTATATAGCCAGTTTTCACTGGAGTGCTGATCTTACGGATTGGATAGGGGATTGGAAGAGGGAGACTTTGTATAACGGATTTGGCGATTATTATCTGGATGCTTATTATGAATGGTATAATACGGCTGCCGATTGGTCCAGGAAATCCGGGATAAAATGGGACAGGGTATACGATGAATATGATCAAGAAATTGAAGCGGTAGGCTATAATTGGGACCCGGGGGTCCTGGATTGGGAACCAGGGGGTAAATTTGAGTGGATCTTTAATAAAGATCAGGATTTGACCAGGAGTATAGATTATGCCTGGGACCAGCAACAACAGGCTTGGGTTCTTTATTCGAAAACATTTTACAAATACAGGAAAGGATTTGTTACCAATTTACCGGAAACGGAGCATGACGAAATTAGAGTATATCCGAATCCAATAAAGTCGTTCCTGGTGGTAGAAGGGATTACAGACTTACTGAGTATTGATATATTCTCAACAACCGGTGTGCTGATGTTACATAAGGAGGAAACAAAGGCCAGGATTGACACTTCTTTCCTCCCAAAAGGTATTTATATTGTTTTTATCCGGCAGGACGGTAATCGCCTGATAACTAAAAAGGTAATTAAGCAATAGATAGCTTAACTACCAGTCGCTGCCTTTTACGCTTCCCCCTGAACTACTGCTGACCCTTTCTTTTTCCGGATTCCCCTTATACCGTATGCTGCCACCACTGCTTGACCTGGCATCAATCTGATCTGTAACAGTAATTTTAATGGATCCGGCTGAGCTGGTACTCAGATCTGCGATTTTACATTCGAGATCATAAGCGCTCACGGACCCGGCACTGCTCACATCGATTTCAATTTCATCAACAGTTCCCTCTGCACTGAAATTGCCGGCGCTGCTTACATCCAGTTCCATTTGTCCAACATTAAAAATGAGATCTGCTTTTGCGGCACTAGATACGTCCATCTCCATTCTGTCACTGGAAATTGCAGTTTCCGTGCTGATACTTCCTGCAGAGCTTACATTGATCTCTTCCAGTTCTTTATATGTAACTCTGACAAATGCATTTACATTTTTCCAGTTCCCACTGGCCATATGAACCTTCAACCTGTCACCGGATACTTCCGTTAATACATTTTCGGCATCTGTGCCAGTTACTTCTACTTCAGCTTTTTCTGAACTTCCTTTTACCAATTCAACCTCAATGGCTTCACTGACCGATATTTCCGAAAATGAACTGAGGTTTCGCGTATCCCTGCTTTGGGCAAAAGTTGTTAGTACAATGAGTAATCCTGATAATGTCAATACGATCTTTTTCATATTCAATTCTAATTAGAGTTTAGTGTAAGGATACATTTTATGGATAAGGGTTGCACGGATCATAAAAAAAAACAGGCCTCATGATTCAAGACCTGTTAGTAAGGTATTCAATATTATATGGATTTTCTACAAATCTTTTATATAGATCCTTCTGAATTGAACCAGGCTGGGCGGGCTGACCCACTCCCCATCTTTTTTGCTTCCATGATGCTGAAGACCAACCGGCCCTTTTTCTGGCAAACCTGGCAGGTAGGCATCCTGGATCACTTCAATGCCGTTCAATTCGACCGTAAGAAAGTCATCTCTAAGCGTGATCTTGAACCGGTTCCATTCACCAATATTTTTATCAGCATTGGTCTTTGGCGTTACCGCGCGCCGTACAGAAAGTGGCATTTCTTCACTCATTCTATAACTGTATACCTCACCGGATCCAATAGGCCAGCACCAGATATTGGCCTGGCTACCATCTTTGCCACGATACATGATCCCGCTATCTGAATCAGGAACTATAATACGGATTTCTTCACCATTCTCATCCAGTTTGTGCAAGCCGCTTGGCAGAATAAATGGTACTCTTGGATTTTTCCATGGTGTCTCTTTTATGCGCCAGTCCACAAGTATAATAAAGTCCTTGTAATCATTCTCTGACCACAGACTTTTATCTCCTTCAGCTTCACTCTCGGCATCATAATCAATAACGCCATCAATGATTTTCCAGTGTCCGTTGTCTCCTTCAGGGACTTTCCAGTTTGTAAAGTCTTCACCGTTAAACAATGATACAAATCCATCCGGAACGCGATCATCTGCATGGTATTCCTGGGCTTGGAGTGTTGAAGCCAAAAAAATAAGTAAAATTAAGGTGGTAATATGTTTCATAGGTATTTAAGATTAATGTTTTAGAAATGTGTTTTCAAGGTAAATTACATAATAATTCAGAAAAAATAATATCACCATCAAATTTTTGAAGCGATTATATAATAAATAAGCTTTCAGAGAAGTAAACTGAAAGCCATCACTAAACGTAAAAATTCGTATAAAACTTCTTTCCGATTACATTTTTTCCCGAAACATGGAACTAAATAAACCTGGTTTAAATTATACTAATATAAATAACCAATTAAAATCATGTTTTCAGCAGCACTTTATTCATTTATCTGTTTCAGCATATTTTCTTCTTCTGACGTCTCCAATCAACCAAATGAGGGCAAGGTGATTTTTACCGTGATCTATGATAATTATTCATCCTCTGATCAATATACGGGCGATTGGGGTTTTTCCTGCCTTATTGAGGGAACCGAAAAAACGGATTTCTTTGATCCGGGTACAAAACCTGAAATATTCAGAAGGAACCTGGAGGAACTTAAAATTGATATCAGCAATATCGATGAAATAGTCATATCACATAACCATGGCGACCATACCGGTGGCTTACCTGTTACACTGGAAAAAGAGGAGGTGTTGCCTGTATACATCCCGGTTTCTGTGGAGGATAACTTTTTAAACAGGTTCTATTCATTCCGGGATCATACTATACCAGTAAATGAACCTGTGGAGATCTGTGATGGCATAATTTCCACAGGTGAGATGGGTAGCGGCATAAAAGAACAATCTCTTCTTGTAGATACGCCAAAAGGCCTCGTGGTTCTTACGGGCTGTTCACATCAGGGTATTGAAAATATTGTTGAAAAAGCTGCAGAATTGTCGGATAAACCAATTTATATGGTTTTTGGAGGATTTCATCTGCTTAATCATTCTTCGGACCAGGTTGAGGATATTATCGATACTTTCCAGGCAAATGGCGTTCAGAAATGTGGTGCCAC
>CBDUCT010000414.1:0-3412 GCA_965365715.1 uncultured Cyclobacteriaceae bacterium
AACAATATAGCATGCTTGTTATGATTAATCCAGGAAAAAGAAAAAAGATTTACAGGCAGATTTATTGTTTATAATCCAATCTCATTTCTGAAAAATTAGTTTTAGCTGCCTGTTCGGACAATTATGCATGAACGCGATTACATATCTTGATATGGAGCTCTATCTAAAGGTTTGAAGGATTCAGTAAACCGGTATAATAGTCAAGTATTACTTTCTGAAACAACAGGGTATACCTGGTCTGGGCCCGGCTTGCGGCCCCGTCTACCAGTGTCCAGGTTGACCGGGAAAGCTCCACGAGTGTCCCAACACCTACCTCGTATCTTTCCTTTTGAATATTGTATGCTTCCTGAGCTGCATTGAACTGCTTCTCAGCGGCAAAATATTCATTTTTAGCAGCCATGAAGTTCAAATGGGCCGTCTGAACTTCCCTGAATATCATCAAACGAAGATCCTTCTCTGCCAATTTTGAATTTTCCAGGTTCATCTTTGCAACGACTTTTCGAGTTTTAACCTGGTTTCTCTGATATATAGGTATGGTTAATTCCAATCCGTAGTTGAAAACATAATTAGATTCAAATATCTGTTCCATAAAATCAGTTTCAGGTGCCAGTGAGGTATATCGTGAGCCCATTCCACCGAAAAATTCCAACCTCGGATAATACAAAGCCCTGGCCACATTTATTCCTGCACTTGCAGCCTCCTGATCAGCCAATGCCTGTTTGTAATCCGGTCTGTGGGTTATAGCTTGATTATAGAGATCTTCAAGGTCATAATTCTGAGCAAGGATACTCTCAAAGCCCCAATCCGGGTCAATCGCGTCGATTTCAATTCCAGGTTCCAATAAAAGTGTTTGTGTGAAAATGGCTTTGTCAATTCTCAGATTGTTTTCCGCCCTGATTACTTCTACTTCAATTTGAGATACCGTAGCTTCCTGGTCCAACTGATCACTTAATGACCTCGTTCCTGCCTCCACAAAGCCCCTGATCTGTTCCAACGTGGTAGCCTGTGCTTCCAGATTGATCCTGTTAATTCTGAGGATCTCTTTATCCATTAGAACCTGTAAGAATTGTGATCCTACGTTAAAAACAACATCCTGCTCTGCCCTGTCCACCAGATATTTCTGAGATTCCAGTAATGACTGGGTCTGTTTATTTGAATATAACCTGTTCAATCCATCAAAGATCACATATCTACCCCCAACGTTTACACTGGCCAGGTCAGTATTATCCCTGTATACACTCCCGGTAACCTGATCAAACTGTTGTCCATTCAACTTCTGGGCATTCATGAAAGCTCCGATTTCTGGTGCATATAATGCCTTGGCCTCTCTTCTGTTCGCCAGATTTACCTCAAGATTATTGTTTTCACGTTGAAGGTTGACATTATTCTTTAACCCAATCTTTACAGCTTCCTGAAAACTTAATTTGAGTGTGTCCTGTGCCTGAACCTGCACCACCATACTTATCCCTAAAAAAAATAAACTCCAAATCCGTTCCATGCCAATTAAAAATTATGTTTTACTTTATGATATTTCAGCCCGTTCCGTTTTTACATCACTGACCAGAGCACCATCCACCAATTTAATGATACGGTCACCATATGCAGCATTTCTTTCTGAATGCGTGACCTGGATGATGGTCATACCTTCCTTATTCAATTGTGTGAAAATATCCATGATCTCGGCTCCCTGTTCCGAATGCAGGTTTCCTGTGGGTTCATCCGCCAGCAATAATTTCGGCTTGCCAATAATAGCACGGGCTACCCCAACAAGTTGCTGCTGACCACCGCTTAACTGCTCGGGGAACAGGTCTTTCTTGGCCACGATCTGGAACCGGTCCAGCATCTCGGCCACCATAGCTTTTCTTTCAGAAGATTTTATTCCTCTGTATAACAACGGTGTTTCAATGTTTTCATAAACGGTGAGTTCATCAATCAGATGATAGGCCTGAAATACAAATCCTATATGATGCTTGTGCAGTTCGGATTTCTTTCTTTCCTTCAGTTTATTGACAGGCTGATCCATAAACAGATATTCCCCTGCAGAGGCCTGATCAAGCATGCCAACAATATTTAATAAGGTAGATTTCCCGGCTCCACTGGGTCCCATTACAGTAACAAACTCGCCTTGATTGATCTCCAGATCTATTCCCTTCAGAATAAAAATTCGTTGATAGCGGTTATCAACATATTTGTCTAAATCGATTAGTCTTATCATGATGTAATTTTTTACTAGCTTCTAAAACTGTTTGCCAAGATTTATGCCAATTGATAAACCTTTGAAATTTAAGCGTATTGAATGATTTTGAATTTAAAGTGATGAGTTTAATCGTCCGTTTTCGGAGAAGGGTGTCCGCTGGTGGACAAAAAATAAGGGCCCCGCTTATGCGGGACCCTAATGCAAACAGAGAGTTTAATAATTTAACTTTTAAACAATGTCATAAATATATAAATCTTATTCGAAAAGGTTAAATTCTTTCCAGAATTATATATATTCAATATCCCAGGTTATTTCCGCGGCCTTTTTAAGCATATAACTTACACCACAATATTTATCCTGTGACAAATTAACCGCTTTCTCCACCTTGGAAGTATTGATATCTTTTCCTTTGAACTGATAGGTAACGTGTATCTTGTGATAATACTTTGGATGTTCATCGGTTAGCTCCCCCGACACCAATATTTTAAATTCCTCGATATCCACCCTCATTTTCTTTAGAAGGGATACAACATCCATTCCGGTGCAACCCGCGAGGGAATATAAAAGCAAAGGTTTTGGCCTGGGCCCTCTGCCCTCTCCGCCAACTTTTGAGCCAGCATCAGCAACCAGTTTATGATCATCAAGAATAGTTTCAAAAGCCATGCCGCCGGCCCAGCTTGTTTCAATTGTTTTTCCCATTTTTAAATTTTTAAAAATTATCAATTAACAGTTCAGGCTAATAGCTGTTTCTTGATATAGCTAAAAAGCGATCCATCCAATGCTTGTGCGAAAATATACAATTCTATTTGTACTTCCCCGTTTTCTCGTCAATACTTACATCCCCATCCTTTCTAACCTGCATTTTAATATTAATAAGTAATTCCTCAGCCCCTGCAGCAAAGCATGCTGATTGCGCATCTTTCACCACTTTAAGGATTTCCTCGTATCCGCCCTCTATTACTGTTTCAAAAGGACAAACCTCGTATTTCAAACCGGAATTTTGAATAACCCGGATGGCTTCATCCACCAGGGTGTATAAGTCCTCACTGTTGGATTTAGGAATGATCTGCAGGGCAAGATTAATTTTATGATTCATATTCATTCGTTTTTTCATTAAAATTAAATACACCTATCAAAAGCAACAATATCAATCCCAAACTTTATCAATTGAGTTTGAAGAAAATAATTCTAAATTTGGGAAACTGATATTCAAAT
>CBDUCT010000415.1:0-3401 GCA_965365715.1 uncultured Cyclobacteriaceae bacterium
ACGCCAAGCATAGCCCCGGCACCGGGTAAGTGAAGAATCTTGAACATGGCTCCCAAGATAACTACTGACGCTCCTATACCATATATCTTTGGCATAATGGTTTTATACAGGAGATCGTTGAATCCGCCTTTTTTGTTGCTCATTTTTTTAGGTTTTTTGATTAATGATTAAATTAATTTCTTTATTATAGGATATTGCTAAAATTCCGTTCCGGATGATCGGCCAAGGTATGTCATGGCACATCGGAAACCAATGAAAGCTCTAGCTGTATCTTCATATTCATATGCCCTGGTACCAGTTTCGCAGAAATAAGCGATGTCTTTCCAGGAACCACCCCTGATGATCTTTCGGGGTTCATCTTCATCTATATACTGGGGGTTCAAATCCCAGACCAATGGTACAGAAGATGGATGATACGCATCAAGACACCACTCAGAAACATTCCCCGACATTTCAAACAATCCATAATCGTTTGAGAAGAATGAGTAAACTGGTGCTGTATATGCATATCCATCATCGAAATAATTTCCTCTGCCAGGTTTGAAGTTCGCTAACAAACAACCCTTGGCATTCCTGATATAAGGATTACCCCAAGGATATTTTGCCATATCTCTTCCGCCTCTGGAAGCATATTCCCATTCCGCTTCAGTTGGAAGACGGAAATCCGGAAGGATCCATTCACCCCGGCTTTGGCGATAATCATTCAGATAAGCAGTTCGCCACTGACAGAAATAAGAAGCAGCCTGCCAATCAACGCCTACTACAGGATAATTATCAAAAGCAGGATGGGCAAAATAATATATCATAAGAGGATCACCCAAATGATGTGTAAAATCTCTAACCCAAACAGTAGTATCAGGATAGATCTCGTTCATAACAAAATCTTCACCAAGTATACTGAGTGAATCTTCAAAAATAGCATATATGAACTGGCGATACTCATTGTTTGTGATCTCAGTATCATCCATGAAGAATCCGCCAATTGTAATTTGCTTGTTGAAGTTAATTTGTGTAGCAGCTACATCCTGATCCGCTTGTCCCATGTGAAATGTACCAGCTGGTACGGGCACCATTCCATAAGGAACTGGCATTCCTGTATAATCCCTGCCTGGTACACCTACCAGTTGACCTTTGTCATCATAGCCTTTCCCCCCGAATAGTCCGCAACCACCGAGAAAAAACAACATGAGAATCAATAAGGGAATTAACCTGGAATTAACACTTAATTTATTCATAACACCTGATTTATTAAGATTCCTAATTTCCTATGTTCTAACGATACAAATATAATTTTATTTTAGAATCGTAATTTTTTGTATTTATGTAACGGATAAAATTATTATCTATTTTAAATTAAACTTAAAATTCGTCTTAAAAATTGTATTATCTTTTAAAAATACAAAATTTTTTTTAGATCAATGCCTGAATCTTGGCGTTCGGATTATTCTCTTTTCGCCACCGGAAAGTACTGGTAATGTGTAACTTAGAAGAAGTTCATGGGATGTGGGGTTCTTGGCTTCCTGCGCATTGATTATATAATCAAATGAATAGCCTAACCTTAACGAATTGTCTTTCAGGAAACTATAACCAATCAAAGCAATCATGGCATCAGACTGCCGGAATGAAAATCCAAACCATAATTTTTCCCGGAAATAAGCGAGGAGAGACAAATCGAATGAATAGGTCGTCAGGTCAGATTTTACAAGTACTGATGGCCGCAATACGAAATCATAGTTAATCTCATAATCATAACCAGCCATAAAATATAAATGGGGAATCAATGCATTGGCTAATGAGTCGTTCCCAAAATTAAACTCACTGTTTAACAAGTGACTTGCACTTAAGCTCAAATAATATTTCTGGGCACGGTAATATATACCGGCAGACAGGTCCGGCCTGATCTGTGTTTCTTTCCCTGATTGCCTTAAGGGATCGTCAGGATCTACCCATCGGTACTGATCAAAATCAATTGATTGGGATACCACACCTGCGCGTACCCCAAAACTTAGTTTGGAATTTTTAAAGGCCAGGTGATAGGCATAGGATGCTTGTATCTCCAGATTATTCAATGCACCTAAGCGGTCGTTGATGGCATAAAAGGCCGCACCGCTGTTGATTTTGAATATTGGAATATTTGCACTGATTAATTGTGTCTGGGGATTGCCGGCTCCATCGAAAGTCGATTCATAACCCAACCATTGTGTCCGGTGAATAGCTGAGAATTCTGCAGATCCTGGAATCCCAGCGTACGCAGGATTGTAATATATCTCATTTAACATATATTGGCTGAACTGTGGATCCTGTTGCCCGTATACAACAAATCCATAAACCAAAAATATCAATGATATAAATCCGCGGCGCATCAAATCAAAAACAAATTACTTTGTAAAAAAGTTTAGTAATTATGTTACTAATTTATAACAAAAACAATAGAAAGTAAAAAATCTTTGATCAGCGCAAATTGAAATCCGGAAATTACTCTAATATGTATTCCGTGGATTATTCTAAGTTGTTGGCTTTCTTGATGTACATTTCCAAAGCCCCGGTCATACTTGGAGCACTTGGATGAGGGGCCTGAATATCAAGTATCAAACCAGCATCTTTTACTGCCTTTGCAGTAGTTGGTCCAAATGCTGCAATCCTTGTTTTGTTCTGCTTAAAATCAGGAAAGTTATGGAAAAGGGATGTAATACCCGATGGACTAAAGAAAGCGATAACATCATAATTAACTTCAGCCAGATCGGATAAATCACTGGCAACTGTCCTGTAGATCACAGCTTCTGAAAAATCGTATTCATTTTCTTTCAGGAAATCCGGAATGTCATTTTTCCTGATATTGCTGCATGGAAAAAGAAACTTCTCATTTTTGTGTTTCTTCAGGATCTCTATCAAGTCCATAGCAGTTTTGGAGCCAGTAAATATTTTCCTCTTACGAATGACAATATATTTTTGAAGATAATTCGAAGTTTGCTCAGAAATACAAAAGTATTTCATGTCTGCTGGCATCTCAACCTTCATCTGTGCAGCAAGGTTAAATAAATGATCTACTGCATTTCGACTCGTGAAAATGATAGCAGAATGATTTAAAATATCAATCTTTTGTGACCTGAATTCCTTCAGTGATACGGGTTCAATCTGGATAAAAGGTCTGAAATCAATTTTAATATCATACTTGGACTTCAGATTATCATATGGAGAATGGCCGTTTTGTGGCTCTGGCTGTGAAACTAAAATACTTTTAACCTTATTTAATCTCTCCTTTTCTAACATCATGGCTCTACCTATCTAATTTTAATTTTAAAATTCTACACGATTGTGTGTATTAGATTCGATTTAAGTAAAAACTTTAATCCTACTATAACAGGTAATAATTCAGCACTGCAAAGGTAAGCAAATAAATA
>CBDUCT010000416.1:0-3401 GCA_965365715.1 uncultured Cyclobacteriaceae bacterium
TAAGAGAGTTTCCATTCTGCTCATTTTCCTCCCGTGTCTCAATATTTGAAACGGGTAAGCCCAGGTCTTCTTGAGAACAGGATGATAAGACTGATAGTATAAGAAGGAGCGACACTAGTATAATTAGTTTAATAATAAGTTTATTTTTATTGTCATAACTTATTGAATATAAATGATATATAAAAAATCATAAAATCTTAAACACCCAGGCAAAATCACAGGGTGGATTTCTTCTAATCATTTCTGGAACATGAATTTTTATTTTTCGTCCAGATTTTTCCCATTTTACTGAGGTGTCCGATCCGAATACTTGAATATTATTTATCTGATCCAACTTCAGTTTTTCCAGAATAATTTCAGTAGGAATTTCTTTTTCGGAATCATCAGCCAGGTAAAAGACATTTGTTGAGCCATCCTTCATATAGGTATACCGTATCTTCCCTTCACCAAATTGAGGTTTGCCATGAGAATTATAAATAGCTTCCTGATTGATTTGCATCCACTCTCCGATTTCATTTAATCGTTCATGGGCTTCATCATGCCACCTGCCATCCGGTCCGGGACCAATATTCAACAACAGATTCCCTCCTTTTGAGACTACATCAATCAACATATGAATGATCTGTCTCGCAGGTTTATATTCTTCATTAAAATTATAAGACCAACTGCGGCCCATGGTTAAACAAGATTCCCATGGATAAGGAAGGAAGGTATCCGGAATATATTGCTCCGGGGTCATATAATCCTGCTCAGATCCTTCAAAATGCCTGTCCACCATTATTATGCCAGGTTGCTTCGCCCTTACTTTTTGAGCCAGTTCTGACATACATAAGTCCTGATTTTGAGGAGGATTGAATTGTGTATATCCCGCCTGAAGGTATAATCCGCTTAAAAAACCTGAAACCTTCTGCTCCATGGATGTTAATGGCCTTACCCATCCCCCATCAAACCATAGAATATCGATCTCACCAAAATTACTAACCAGTTCCATCACTTGATTATGGGTAAAATCGACGAAATTCTCCCATCTGTCCGGATACTTTTCAATAGAATAATTAACATTCCGGTCAGGTGTGGCAAAATTGGGCCACCAGAAATATTCAGTATTCCAATCTGCTTTTGAAAAATAGGCCCCCACCATGAAATCTTTGTTTCTGAACGATTCAAAAATCTCAAAAGTTATATTGGATCTGGGATCCTGGCTAAAAGCACAGCTGTCATCCGTAACTTTATAATTTGTGGTGCCCGTTTCAAACATGCAAAACCCATCATGATGCTTTGTTGTAAACACCATATATCTCATACCCGCATTCTTTGCAGCATTGGCCCATTTCCCAGGATCAAAATGGATCGGGTTAAATGTTTTTTTCAGTGCAGTATAATCTCTTTTGTATTCTTCGTAATCAGGATTTTCCCTTCTGCACCAGGGTTCATCTTCTGCGCAAATAGACCAGGATTCCACAACACCCCACTGGCTGTAGGGTCCCCAGTGCATGAACAATCCGAATTTTCTACTCTGCCAATCTTCCAAATTCTCAGATACCACAGGATCCTCTACTGGAAAGTATTTCATTTCATGATTAAACAGGATCCTGTAAGCTACCGAAAGGAAAATAGTGGTCAGCACTACCAGGATTCCCAGAAATTGTAAAAATATACCAAATACTCTCTTCATTTTTGATAATTTAAAAGTCCTCAAAAGCAGAAACTATAGGTCGGCCTATCCATGATCCGGGTTGATCATATCCCAGGGCAAAAGCACTTGTAGATGCAATATCATATATATTTACCTGTGTGTCCAGCTTAAAATTTTTTTTTATGCCATTACCACAAAGAATTACTGGAATTCTTATTTCATTCAAAGTTTCTCCCCCATGTCCTTTTTCATATCCCCCATGATCAGCAGATACAATCAATAATGTGTTTTCAGCTATACCGGCTTTTCGTATCGACCGAATAATTTGATTTATTAACCTGTCAGCTTTTTCAACCCCTCCATGATATCTCTCTGAATCGTATCCCCATTTATGACCAGCTCCATCCACATGGTCTATATGTATAAAGCAAAATTCCGGTTTTTGGGATTGTATAAAATCACAAGCGAGGTTAGTTGTTTGATTTTCACCAAGTGCTGAAGTGTCATAATCAACCAGGTTTTTTTCAAACAATCGACCGAAATCCTTCCACTGGTAAATGGCACCTGTTACAGGGTTATCATCGTTTTCTTTAATAACCGAAAAAATTGTAGGGAAAATTCCTTCAGGACCCTTTACAATTGGAGGTAGTATATATGAGTCTTTTTGCCAATCATTTGATGTTATTCCATGCTGTTCGGGTCCGGCTCCCATGATCATCGAGGCCCAGTTTGGACTCGAACTGGTTGGCAATACACCCCTCGCATTCAATGTATATGATCCCGATTGCATTAGACTATCCAGGGTTGGTGTAGGTGAATTTTCTATACTTGTTCCTCCCATTCCATCAATCCCGACAATAACCACATGATCAAACTTACGATCACTATCCTGTGAATTCATGAGGCTGGTTATAGCGATGGATATAAATAGTATTAGAAATTGCATTTATATAAATTTATGTTGTTTTCAATAATCATAAAACAGATATCCTATATATCCAATCCCATCACTGACAACACTCTATAAGGGCTTATCCATTGCTACCGGGTCAGTAAACTCAACTCTGATATTTCTAATTGTAGATTGGCCAACAGGATTTATCAAAAGATATCCGGCATTTGAACCAGGAATCGATTCAATTGTGATCTGATCAGCATCATGCTCCATCCGGATCTTTTCGACATATATTCTATCCAGATTGCAGACATAGAGCCTGGTCGGGGTTGATATTTGTGGATCCTCTTCCCAGGTGCATTTGAGGATCCTGGCACTTCTATCATGATGAAATGAAATCAAAGTACCTGCTATTTCAGAAGTATAAGGCCTTATAATACTTTGGTTAAAATATGGATATTGATCAATATCCTTATAATAGGCCCAGTAGGCATTGCTGAAATTGAACTTTTCAACTAATCCAACAGCATGGGCCGCCGTTTCAACCATTTTTGTACTCATGGAATGATAAGCCCCCCATTCTCCGAGGAATACGGGCATATTGAGCCGTTCTGAAGTTTCTGAGATTCTCGAATATATAAATTCAACCCTTTCATAACTTGGGTTTTCGACTTCCCTGGTATCGGTTAGAAGATCATATCCATGGGCTGCATAGGCCTGCAGGGGATCCTGATTGCCGTTTTCATCTAAAAGAGGTCTTAAAGCACTTCGCACGCCCGTATTATTGAAATAACCATGTTCCAGAAAAATAATATGGTTTTTATTTACTTCTCTGATGGCATTTCTTGTATTCTGATAAAAATCGCTTAA
>CBDUCT010000417.1:0-3397 GCA_965365715.1 uncultured Cyclobacteriaceae bacterium
TTTGTCAATATTCGGCCGGAAAATTTTTGAGACCGAGGAATTAATAGCTCCGGCAATAACTTCTTTCCGTTCACCACTGAATTCTTTCAAATATATATGTGCATGTGTATCAATAAATTCCATTCCGCTAAGCTTGTCATCTTTGCAAATATATGTCTTTCACATTGCAAAATTCGTAATTTATATTTTTAAAATACAGTATAAATTGCGAAATTATTAATTTTAGTTTTTCAAAAGTCTTTTTGCTGTCGTGGAATATTATGATTGAGCCATTACGCGAATATTTCGAACTTTTATAAAGACTTTTCTCTGCAGTTATATCTGGAGAAAAATCATAGGACAGAACATCCCACATAATGACTTTATAATCATGCCTGATTTTTTTCAGGACCTTTCTGCGGATCTTTCCGTAAGGTGGCCGGAACAATTTTATTTGTTCTTCCCCGGCATAATGCCGGATCATATCATCACACAACTGAATATTCCTCAGATAATCCTCATCCCTTACCGCCCATCCGTTTAAATGATTAAATGTATGATTGCCAATCCCATGTTTTTCCTGCACAATCCTTTTAAAGACCTCAGGATTTTTTTTGATATTTTCTCCTACACAAAAGAAGGTCGCTTTAACATCCAACTCAGAAAGTACGTCAAGAATATAATCTGTTACGCCCGGAACGGGCCCATCATCAAAGGTCAGGTATATTTTCTTCTTGTCCCTGTCCCCATGCCATAAAGCCTGAGGGTAAAGTAATTCTAAAAGTCCCGGGGTTTTAAAAAAATACACCTAATATTAATTCACTTTACAGGATAATAATGTAATATCATCGCTTAAAACACTTGATGCATTATAACTATTTACTTCTTCAACAATTTTCTGGTGAAGGGTTTTGAGATCCAGATCCAGGTTAGACCTGACAATCTCAATCACTCTTTCCTCTCCGAACGGTTCATCATCCGCATCGAAAGTCTCAATTAATCCATCTGTAAAAGCCAGGAAGAAAAAACCTGACAGATCTTCAATTTTGCCTATCTTAAGGAATGGTAAAGGATGGAATATCCCCAATACCGTAGTGCCCAGTTCAAGTTGTGTGAGACCAGTTTGTTTGCTATGGAATAATGGGGGGTTATGACCGGCATTAACATATTTGAAATATTTCAGGTCTCTATTATATATTGCAGCAAAGAAAGTGATGAAACTTTCACCATTACTGTTTTGCATTACCAGATAATTTAGTTCCCTCACGATCTTTTCCAGTTTGGTAGTTTGCCTGATCAAGGTTCGAAGTGAAGCTTGAAAATTGGCCATCATTAAGGCTGCGGGTATACCTTTTCCGGATACATCAGCTATACAGATCAGAAACTGGTTCTCATCAATGGGAATAAAATCAAAATAGTCTCCCCCGACAGCCTGATGCGGTTCGTAACTTGAGAATATTTTAAATTTTTCAGTGTAAGGAAGATTTTTAGGAAATAATAATTGCTGGACTTTTCTGGCAATCTCCATTTCCTTTTGAAATGCTTTTTGTTCAAGTTCCTTTCTTGCCAGCTTCTTATTCTCAATGGCAACAATTATAATATTGGATAATGTCTGTATAAAGTTCAGGTTGATCTGACCGGCAACATAATCTTCACTGTTAAAACCTCCCAGAAACACAACGGCCAGCAGCTCGTTTTTATGACTGACAGGAATTACACGTTCAAATTCACCGAAGGGTCCCGATTCAATTGAGACATCCAGGTTGGAAATATCCTGGATATTCAGCCTATCTTCTTTAAATGACACATTACGGAAGTCCTGTTCGGTTCCAAAATTCACCTTACATTCCCAGTTATCATCCTTGACATAGAGGGCAAGTTTCTTGATTTTCAGGTTTGCCCTTAAAGTGAAATTAAATATTTTATATAATGACTCCTCGGGAAGATTGTTGTTGATCGCCTGAGTAATCTCCAGTAAGGAATTTAGCTCAAGGTCTTTCAATTCAAAATTCTTCCTGACGGCTTCAATATTCATATTACAGTTTTTTTATACTTGTTTTGGGATCAAATGCATCTCTAAGACCATTCCCAAGTAAATTGAAGGATAATACAATGAGCGAGATTGCCAGTCCCGGAAATATGACCATCTGCCAGCTGTTCCTGGTACCAATCATTGTAAATCCTTCGTAAATCATATTACCCCAGGAAGGTGTTGGAGGCTGCACGCTTAATCCAAGAAAACTAAGACCAGCTTCCAGTAAGATCGCAGCAGCAAAATTTGCTGTAGCAATGACTATTACCGGGCCAATGATGTTTGGAAAAATATGAGCATATACTATCCTGAAATTTCCAATTCCCAAAGCTTTCGCCGCTTCAATGAAGGTTTTCTCTTTTAATGCCATGATCTGACCTCGAACTACACGGGCTACTTCCACCCACATTGTTAATCCAACAGCTACAAAAGCCACCCAAACACCCCGGCTCTGTAGAGCAATACTGATTGCAATTACAAGCATAATGCCGGGTATGGACCAGGTAACAGACATGAACCACATAATAAAGCTATCAATCCTGCCACCAAAGAAACCTGATAAAGATCCCAGGGATAAACCTAAAAATAAAGAAATAAGTACGGATATGAAACCAATTGACAGGGATATTCTGGCTCCATAAATCAATCGGCTCAAAATGTCCCTGCCAGCCCTGTCTGTACCTAATAGATATTTTTCGGATAATATGTTCTCCTTTATGAATTTCCGGTGTAATTGATCCATACTGATTTCCCGGATCCGGCCCGAATTATCCACATAAGTGATTTCATCTCCTTCTACAATGTGGTTTTGTCCGTTCATTAAAAGATCTGATTCACCGATATATAATGGAAATACCGCCGGCACCATTTTAACAAATTTTATTTTCTCTTCAAGGCCATACTCACGATAAAAAACCGAATCATTGCTTACCCAATATTCAGTTATCGGGATCTTAATATAAACCGACTCCTGACCAGATATTGCCCTTTGAATGAAGCTTTTTTCAGGTATATCAAAATCCTTTCTGAGCAGGATAAACCGGGCCTTAAATCCTGGTAATTTTTTTTGGATCTGTATGGCGCCATCGTTTGCATCCGGAGTATGATCAGGCATAATTAAATATCCTGCTAATGCGACAAGTGCTGTAAATAAAATATAGTACATGCCAATCATGGCAGGCTTGTTTTTCTGCAGTCTATTAACTACGTAATAATTTGGTGATCTTCCTATGATCTTGTCATCCGCCATTCTGATCAGAACTGTTATGGGCAAATAATCCGGATTTGGATGCAAGATAATAATAAGTATGGAAACCGGTTTCCAGGTCAATTTGATCTCCAAAAAGCTCTTCTGTAGGGGAAGAATAACATCTTATCCAATCTTTC
>CBDUCT010000418.1:0-3391 GCA_965365715.1 uncultured Cyclobacteriaceae bacterium
GAAAAGACCAACCCAACTGTGGCAGATTGTTTTCTGGCTTTCCTGCAGCAGCACTGAATGGGGAAGCTGTTATATCATCAGAAAATCTAACCAAAAAATTTGGGTCTTTCACTGCCGTCGATCATATCACTTTTGAGGTCAAAAAGGGAGAGATATTTGGATTCTTAGGTGCGAACGGAGCAGGCAAAACTACAGCGATGAAAATGTTTTGCGGTTTGCTCCGGCCAACTTCCGGGAAAGGATACATAGCCGGACTGGATATTTCTAAAGAATCAGAAAAAATAAAGGGACGTATTGGGTACATGAGTCAGAGGTTCTCATTATATGAAGACCTTACTGTTAATGAAAACATTCAGTTCTATGCAGGGATCTATGGGCTTGACCGGAAAACCATACGGATAAAACAGCAGGAATTGTCTGATAAACTTCAACTAAAAGCGTATCAGAACAAATTGATTTCATCATTACCCCTTGGATGGAAACAGAAACTTGCTTTTTCAGTAGCTATTGTCCATGAGCCTGATATCGTTTTTCTGGATGAACCCACAGGGGGTGTCGATCCGGTAACCAGAAGACAATTCTGGGACCTGATCTACGAAGCAGCAGATGCCGGCGTGACTGTTTTTGTAACAACGCACTATATGGACGAAGCAGAATATTGCGACAGAATATCCATGATGGTCGACGGTAGGATAGAGGCTATTGGCAGTACTGATAATCTGAAAGCTAAATACAAGGTAGACTCCATGAATGATGTTTTCCTTATTCTGGCCAGGAAAATAGAGTTATGAAAAGATTTTTAGCCTTTGTAAAAAAAGAAGTTTTTCATATAACCAGGGATTTTCGTACCATGCTGATCCTGTTCGGAATGCCTGTGGCACAAATACTTCTCTTTGGATTTGCTATCACAAACGAGATCCGAGATGCCAATATTGCTATTCTTGATCATTCCAAAGATCATATTAGCGAGAAGCTGACAAGTAAATTCTTGTCCTCCGGGTATTTTAAGCTCGACTCTTATCTTAAATCTGCCGAGGAAATAGAAGCGGAGTTTAAAAAAGGTAAGATTAAACTGGTTATAGTATTCGGGGAAAAATTTGGCGAAAACTTGGATCGGTTCCAAACCAGCGATCTACAGATAATTGCAGATGCAACAGATCCTAATACAGCCAATACCCTTATAAATTATACACAGTCAATTGTGCGTGATTTTGTCACCAGTCTCAACCCAGGGCCACCAGCCGGTATCTTGATTATCCCGGAAGTGAGGTTCCGCTATAATCAGAATTTAAAAGGAGTTTTTCTTTTTGTTCCGGGATTGATTACCATAATATTAATGCTTGTCACTGCGATGATGACTTCAATTTCCCTGACACGTGAAAAGGAATTGGGCACCATGGAAGTTTTGCTTGCTTCCCCAATGAAGCCAATACAAATCATTATTGCCAAGGTAATACCTTATATATTTCTGGCTTTTATTATTTCTATGATAGTACTGCTTCTTGGATATTTTGTATTTGGAGTTCCGATCAAGGGAAACCTCTTATTGCTGCTATTTGAATTATTGTTATTTGTGCTAACCACTTTGTCCTTAGGCATCTTGATTTCCACCATAGCTAAAACACAACTGGTAGCCTTGATGATTTCTGTTATGGGATTATTGCTCCCGACAATTATACTATCCGGATTTATATTCCCTATAGAGAATATGCCAAAAATCTTGCAGTGGATATCAAATATCATCCCTGCAAAATGGTTTATAATAATTGTAAAAAATATTATGTTAAAAGGATCGGGTATAGACATGGTATGGAAAGAAACCCTGATTATATTGGGTTTTTCCATATTCTTCATTTTGATGAGTTTAAAGAAATTTAATATACGAATTGGTTAGAATAGTATGAGGATCATTTTATATATGCTGCAAAAGGAATTCAGGCAGATCTTCCGAAATAAGGGTATGCTGCCCATTATTTTTATCATGCCAATAGTTCAACTCTTAATCCTCTCTAATGCAGCCACCTTTGAGGTTAAAAACCTGAAAATCTATTTCAATGATTTCGATAAATCAACTTATTCTAATCGATTAAAGAGTAAATTTTATCAGACAGATTATTTCCAGATTACCGGGGAATCAACCAGTCGAAAAATGGCAGAAGTAGAACTCAGCAGGAATACAGCTGATATCATTTGCGAAATTCCTCAGGATTTTGAAAAAAATGCTATTAAATATGGATTATCGAAAGTCTTCTTTAAGATCAATGCTATTGATGGTATGAAAGCCGGTCTGACTGTAAATTACGCTCAAAATATTCTGGAAGGTTTCATATTGGAAATCAATAATGAATTATCCTATAAATTGTCTTCAACAATTTCTGCCACAACACCTAAAAATATTAAGGTATACTATTCCAATTGGTATAATGAACGACTCGATTATAAAACTTTTATGGTACCCGCTTTACTGGTTTTACTGGTCACTTTAATTGGTGGATTCCTAAGTTCTCTAAACATCGTAAGGGAAAAGGAAATGGGAACCATTGAACAGATCAATGTCACACCCATAAAGAAATATCAGTTTATCATTGGAAAACTTTTACCCTTCTGGATACTTGCCTTGTTTGTTTTCACATTAGGATTACTTTGTACGCGATATATCTTTTTTATTCCCCTGGCAGGAAGCTTACCGGTTTTATACGCTTTTGCAGCAATTTTTGTACTGGCTATTATGGGGATTGGTTTATTCCTTTCCTCAGTAACGGATACCCAGCAGCAAGCCATGTTTGTATTCTGGTTCATCGTGGTGATATTTATCCTGATGAGCGGATTATTTACAGCTATTGAAAACATGCCTGTTTGGGCACAGAATTTAACAAGAATCAATCCATTGCGTTACTTCATGGAAGTGATCCGTATGGTTATATTGAAAGGTTCTGGATTTAATGAAGTTAAGGTCCACTTTTTAATTATAACAGGATTTGCAATCGGGACAAATTCCATAGCTGTGTGGAGGTATCGAAAAAAATCCTAAAATACTTCAACTTTCGGGAATAAAATCTGGCTTCAAATTGTTTTATATATACAAACGAACCTGAAGACATGAAATCGAAGTAAAAATGACCTTTTGATTCCAACCGTATCAAAAAGATTTGTTTATGAGATCCCTCTGACTAATGGTTCCTTAAACATAGAAATATGAAAAACATTCTGACTAATTATATGCGGTCTAGGATGGAAAGGAAGACCATCAGGGAAATGCATGTAGACTATGGCCCGGTAGTCACAATCTCAAGAGCTTATGGTTGTCCCGGAAAAATTGTAGCCCAGGACCTTGCCTTGAATTTGAACAAGAGATTAGTTGGTTCAGAGACACCACATTGGAAATGGATCA
>CBDUCT010000419.1:0-3388 GCA_965365715.1 uncultured Cyclobacteriaceae bacterium
GCACCTTTTTAACCCAGATACCGGCCTGTGTACTGTCTCCGGATGCCCATCCATGAGTACCATTCACCTCATCCACTATGAACCAGATGGCAAGTGAACGGCTGTATCCCCAGCGGGCGATCATATATCGGTAAAGTTTCTCCTGGTACTTCCAGGCTTCCTCACTCCTGTAAAAATCCTTGCACTCCGTTACTGTCTGGTATGGATTAGCGAACCAGCGTACATTGCCCCCTCCCCAAACCGTCTCGGACATATAGGAATGAAACCAGAAATTCAATGCTAGTTGCATATCACGTTCTTCCAGGATGTTTAGCAGATGATCTACCCTGGCACATACGTGCTGATCATACCTACCCATGCCGCTGGCCCAGGTTTCCAGCGGGGTCATTACATAACTGATGTAATTGACTCCTACAGCTTTTAGTTCATCCATTACCTCAGCTTTTTCCTGGTTGTTTACCCACATCCCAACGCCATAAAATGGTGTACCATCATCATATTCCAGATATCGCTTATTGGCAGCCACTTTTATACGGCCATGATATTCGGACTCAACTACTGTAAAGTTCTTTTTCTCACTGGTTACTTCCCCGTTCCTGTCCTTCACCTTAATAATATAATTCCAATCTCCCAGTTCATCTGCTGAAAACCTGACAAGCCAGGCATACCGGGTAAGCCAGGATCTGTCCTTGATAGCTGAATAAAATGCCGGGATGGTCCATGTTTTACCTGAGGGAGCCGTGAAAGTGGCCATGATATCGATATCTTCCGGATCAAAGGGATTCTCGAATTCAGTATCGAGCCAAAAAGTGGCTTCAAATTTGTCGTATAACCCTACTTCGTCGGTATTATGACGGATCCATTTGAAGGAGGGTGGGGCAGCATAAACACTTGAAAATAGAAATACTAAAAGTAATGTAGCGGGTACGGTAAAAGTTTTTCTCATGATTATTTATCTTTTAAAAAATTCGGAACATTGAAAAAGTCGCTTCAGGCAAATAGCACAGAAAAGCTTATTAAAATTAAGCTTTTCATCTTTCAAAATATAGTGGAAGTATTAATAAATAATAAATTAAACAAAAAATACCCCGAAGTAATCCGAAAATAGAAGCAGATAGATTGACTACTCAGACTATTTAGCTGACATGATATCCGTTAATCCTGATCCGTTCTGGCTGATTAAATCTGATTAATTTACTCCAATATTTTAGCCAGTGAAAGCTGGTCTCCAATTGGACTCCGGTTCATAGAATCTAATGCTGATCTGGACAGGATGACCAAAAAGCCATTTTACTTTAACTCTAAATTATCGAGTATAAAAATTTGATTCAAGTCAGAAATTATGGTTAGAATTTTAATTTGTGGTCCTTAATCCCTTAACTTCAGGATTATTTTAGAACATATATCATATGAAAACGCATCAAATTTTATTCTTTTCTTTCTTTTTCATCATCCTTTTCGGTTCATGTGAAAAAAAACCCTATGCTACAGGTCCCGATATCTATGTTGAAGACATGGATTTTAAAGTGGTCGGATACTTGTCAAGGGGTGGATTCAGGCATATCGATAATCTAGAACTTGATAAGTTAACTTACCTGAACCTTGCTTTCGGGAATCCGGATATAAATGGCAACCTGGTATTCAGCGGGAATACAGATATCAAGCCCGTTGTAAAAAAAGGTCATGAGGCCGGACTCAAGGTATTCGTTTCACTGGCAGGTGGAGGAAGACCGGACACGACAATCTGGAAATCGGTCCTCAGCCCTGAGAAAAGATCTGTATTTATAAAAGGTATACTTGATTATGTTGCGGAAAATGAGCTGGACGGGGTGGATGTCGATATTGAAGGCAATCTCCTCCCCTACATTGGTGATCTATATACTCCTTTTGTGCTTGAATTGAGAGATGCGCTTCATGCCCTGGGTAAAGGGATTACAACAGCACTTGGAGCAACGAGGGTTCATGAGGCAGTTACCCAGGAATCCCTGTTTGCTTATGATTTTATCAATGTCATGGTATATGATAAAACAGGAATATGGCGTCCTGATGATATTGGCCCACATTCTCCTTTCTCCTATGCTGTGGATGCCATAAAATATTGGAATGAGGTAAGAATGATACCTCTGGATAAAATTATTCTAGGACTTCCTTTTTACGGTTTTGATTTTACGCCACCAGCCAGATACATCAACTACAAAGAAATCATTAAAGACGAGGTTGAATTAGCCTACCAGGATTCCACCGGCATGAGGTACTACAACGGGATCCAGATGATCTCCAAAAAGACCCAGCTGGCAAAAGAAATGCTGGGAGGTGTAATGATCTGGGAAATATCCTGTGATACATTACAGAGTGACCTGTCTTTAATGCGTGCCATGGATCAAACGATTAAAGCAGGTGATTGTGACGTCAGGACATTTTATAAAGATGAAGATGGCGATGGATTGGGAGATCCTTCTCATCCGATTCAGGCCTGTGAAGCACCTGAAGGATATGTAGATAATCGAATTGGATCATGATCATTTAACGATATCAGGATTCTCTACAAAAGCATAGATGATCATATGACAGATCAGCATATGGATATCTTCCACTTGACCGTAATGAAGGGAATCCACGATAATACATTCCCTTGCTATATCAGTCAGTTTTCCCCGGTTGCCACCGAGCAAGGCCATAGTATGCAGGCCATTATTATTACCCCATTCAACAGCCTCAACGAGGTTTTCAGAATTCCCGCTTACGCTCATGGTCAATAAAAGGTCATTCTTATTGGCTAAATTCTCAAGCTGCCGTCTGAAAATATCCTTATAGTCATAATCATTACTTATAGCGGTGATCAGGCTCATATGTTCATTAAGAGATAAACATTTAAATCTTTCGGGCAACACATCAGATGCACTTTTTGCCATATCATTTACAAAATGTGAAGCATTGGCGGCGCTACCACCGTTCCCGAATACAAAAATCTGTTTCTTCTCAGCATTAGCCTGAGCAAACTTCATAATTAGACTATATACCGAATCAAGAGGGATCCTTTCAACAGTCTTTTTGTAATTAGACATGTAGTCTTCTATCCAATTCATTAACATATCTTTATAATTTTTTTCCTGAAAAAATATCTTTAGCAAGCAATGAAGCTCCCAGGCATACTACATCTTCACCCAATCCTGCCGGCCGGATCTCAGGTGGATTCATAGCTTTCATTATATATCCACTAAGTCTTTCATTGATCATATCGATATATGTAAATCCGAGAAACGACAGTCCACCTCCCAGTATAATGATTTCCGGGTTAAAAAGGTGAACCACGTGAGACAAACCAAAGGCTAAATCATCCGCCGTGTCCCGTAAAAGCTGTATCGCCCCGCTATCCCCACCATGGATT
>CBDUCT010000420.1:0-3388 GCA_965365715.1 uncultured Cyclobacteriaceae bacterium
GGAACGAAATCCGGATCAAAGGTCAATCGAATGAAATAATTCTTTTTAATGATATTTTAAACTCCCTGCTGAACCATTATCACAAATTCGGGAAAGTCACTAAGGATAATGTTAAATCCTATCTCGAGCGGGACACATTGGATGATCTGTTTGCGAATGAAAACGTTTTGATCTATGGCACCAGAGGCTTTATCATTAAGCCCAAAACGACCAACCAGAAAAAACTGGTGGAAGCGGTCGCCAAAAATGATCTGGTTTTTGCCCTCGGACCATCGGGGACAGGAAAAACCTATGTCTCCGTAGCCATGGCTGTCAAGGCCCTGAAAAATAAAGAAGTAAAAAAGATCATCATTACAAGACCGGCTGTTGAGGCCGGAGAAAACCTGGGATTCCTGCCCGGAGACCTGAAGGAAAAGATCGATCCCTATCTGCGGCCTGTTTATGATGCCCTGGATGATATGATCCCATTTGAGAAATTAAAGTATTATCAGGAGAACAGGATCATTGAAATTGCTCCGCTTGCCTATATGCGTGGACGCACTTTGAACGATGCGTTTATTTTGCTGGATGAAGCTCAGAATACAAGCCCCATGCAGATCAAAATGTTTCTGACCAGGATGGGTCCCAACAGTAAGGTCATTATTAATGGCGACCTTTCCCAGATCGACCTGCCGCAACATACCCGGTCAGGCCTCAAAGAAGCAGTCAAGATCCTTAAGGAAGTAAAAGGTATATCCTTTATTAATTTTACCTCCAAAGATGTGATCCGCCATAAAATTGTCAAAGACATAATCGATGCATATCATACCGCTATTGTCAAAAAGGAAAAAGAAGATAAAGCTTGATCACGGTAAAAGAAATCACGAATAAGAAAGACCAGAAAAAAGCCCGGGAAATCAGGCATGAGGTCTTCGTTATCGGCCAGAACGTGCCGGCTGACCTGGAAGTCGATGAGCATGAGCAGGATGCCATTCATTACCTGGCCTTTCTGAATAATAATCCGGTTGGTGCCGCCCGGTGGAGAATTACTGAAGAAGGAGTGAAACTTGAACGATTTGCTGTTCTGGATGAATTCCGGGGAAGAGGGATCGGTTCGGCCATGGTGGAAAAGATCCTTGCCGACATAAAGCGGGATCCCGAGGCCGGCGATAAGGAAATTTACCTTCATGCCCAGTTGGATGCCATACCCCTCTATCGCAAATTCGGATTTGTCAAGTTTGGAAATATGTTCGATGAAGCCGGCTTGATGCACTATGCGATGAAACTCCCAGGGTAAGTTTGGGAGCGCTACCCGTGAAACAATACTGGACTTCCAACTGCATAAAATTTTCTTATAAATCACAAAAATTCCCTGTTATCAAACCGGATATTTTCGTAAATTCCCTGTCCAATTCGTTCAGCTATGCTATACTGGATCCGTTATCCGTTCATACGGATTGCTATTTCGTTTGCAGCAGGGATATTAGTTAATTACCATACGAAAATATCCGCAATCTTCTTACTGGGACCCTTGCTCTGCTCCCTGATTATTTTTTATTTATCCAGGAGATACGTCTCAAAAGTTCATTTCTATAACTTCAATATTTACATCAGTCTGTCTGCTTTCTCAACATTATTTCTTCTTGGAAGCATCTATATACATACCAGAGATATCTCGAATGTTGAGAATCACATATTGGACTGGGAAGGTAATATTGAATACTATATAACGCAGACCATCTCAGCGCCCGATACCTCGCAAAGGTACTGTAAAGTACTTTCCAGAATAAGCAGAGTCAGATCCGATAATAAATGGCAGCACATCAGTGGCAAAGTTTTATTGTACCTTCCTAAACAGGAATATCCGTATTTTGGGAAATCCTTCATGATTTGTGGACCACCACAAAAAATACAAGCTCCGAAAAACCCGGATGAATTTGACTATCAGAAGTATATGCAAATCAAGGGAATTTCGCATCAGCATTTTATAAAACCAGAGCGATATTTTGAAATAGATCAGGGAGTAGCCAAATCCTCATTAAAAGGGTTGACGCTTAGAATCAGGGATCTTATAACCCATTTCTTAGATAAGACTATAAAGGATAAAAATACCAAAGCTATCATGCTGGCCCTTTTAACAGGGCAAAGGGACTATATCGACAACGGCAATTATAGTACTTTTATTCAGACAGGGATTATTCATGTTCTGGCTATCTCGGGTTTACATGTGGGGATCATTTATATTTTTCTGGTCTTTATATTAAAACCCATCAGCAGGAGAAAATGGAGCAGATTCTTCAGTTATTGCCTGAAGATAATTATTCTTATAACTTTTGCTTTAATGACAGGACTTTCACCATCGGTGATGCGGGCAACGCTTATGTTCATCATTATGATCATTGGGGAAATGTTAAACCGGAATTCCCATATCCTGAACTCAGTATTTTCATCTTTTTTCCTGTTATTGGTATTTAACCCCTTCAAACTATTCGATGTTGGATTTCAACTTTCCTATTCTGCCGTATTGGGTATTATATTATTCCAACCGTTAATATACCAACTCCTTAAGTGCAGGTTCATAATCCCCAACTGGATATGGAAGCTTGTATCAGTCTCAATAGCTGCACAACTTGGAACGCTGCCATTTTCATTTTATTACTTTAAGCAATTCCCTACATATTTTCTTCCTGGTAATATCCTGGCCATCCCTTTTGTTACAATAGTTACCATGCTTGGCTTTACCCTTCTATTAACCTCCTTCATTCCAAACATCACCTATATTATCGTAATAATACTGCAGTTCCTGTCAGGCCTTTTTATCAAATTGATCTCAATCATTAAATCCCTGCCCTATGGATTAATAAAGCCCCTGCAAATTGATGCGCTCCAGGCACTTTTAATGATAGTTATGATTACCAGTGTTTACTTTATGTTTAAAACCAGGATCTGGAAAACAATCCTGATTTCTTTTGCTTGTGCAATTGGAATTATCTCCATAGATATTAAAGACAAAATCAAATCCTGTCAGGAAAGGTATTTGATAATATATAATATCCCTAAAATATCCTGTATGGAACTTGTTGATGGCAGGAGGAGCTTGATTGTTTCAAAAGAACTCGACAAGTCTGTTAAGGATAAAATAAACTATCATGTAATGGGGCATGTTATTAATAAGAAAAGAAAAACAGAATTGGTAGATTACTCAAATATAACAGAAACAATTCCGACAAGGTATATAGATGGGAATTTACTAATTTGCTGGAATGGCAAATCTATTGCTATTTTGGAGGGAGGGCCAAATGATTTTAATACATTGAATAAATACAAGAGACATATGAACTTAACAGCAGAAAATATGGTCATTGCAGGTTCATGGCAATGGGGTCATGGCACTGGCTTCGGATTTCCC
>CBDUCT010000421.1:0-3387 GCA_965365715.1 uncultured Cyclobacteriaceae bacterium
ATAAATGCATTATGCATTTGTCAATTTCTCGTATATATTCGTTAATCTGATTTTTAAGTTCAGAAGCATCATCTTCTCCATCCCGTATATTCGTCACAATTTTACTAATTTTATACTTATTTTGAAAATCTATAATTTGATCATCTTTTTTCCTGATGATTTCTTTAAGTTCTTGATTTTCAGATTTAGCAATGCTTAATTCTTGTTTCAGGTCTTTATAATTATTAAGGAGGAATTTTACTTTTCTTTCTAGATTGGATAAACTAAGATTCAGTTTTTCTCTGTTCATTGCTACTTTCTGATTATGGCCCCTAATTCATTTTCAAATAACATAATAAGGTGGTTCATTGTCTTGTCAATTACCTTTTCACTTAAAGTTCCGGACTTATCCTGTAAGGTAAAACTCAAGGCATAAGCCTTTTTGTTCCTGTCGATCTTTTCACCCTCATAAAAATCGAAAACATTTATATTTCTCACAAGTTTGTTTTCATTCTTTTTGACAATTTTTAAAATATCGTTGAATGTAACGGATCTATCAATGACGAGTGACAGATCGCGCCTGACTTCAGGATACTTTGAAACCGGTTCAAAATAGATTTCGGTTGTGGTTAATTCAAAGAAAAAATCCCAATCGACAATACCATAAAGAACATCTTGTTTAACATTCGCCTGTTCCAGAACCTTCTCTGTGAGCCAGCCAAAAGTCACAAGTTTCTTTCCATTAATGGAAAGCGTGACACCCTCTTTTATAATCTCATCCTGGATAAAATTTAACTCAGGATCATGAATATTAAATTTATGTAATATTTTTTGAATAACCTCATAAAGATCATGAAATTCAATTGAGCTGGTCTGGCTTCTCCAATTTTCAGCCTCGGAATCACCGGTCATGAAAATACTTAATTGGTTGTATTCCAAGTATTTGTCATTCTGTTTTGCATAGGATTTTCCGAGCTCAAAAAGTTTCAGATTTTTTTGTCTGTGTGAAATATTGTAGGCTATTACTTCAAGGCCGGTAAATAAAAGTGTTTGGCGAAGTACACCCAGGTCCTCGCTCAGGCGGTTCAATATTTCCACATCATCAGCCTGGTTTGAGGCCGGAATGGCAGAGGAGTATTTTTGCGTGGTGAAGGAGTTTGTCATGATCTCCGTAAACCCAATGGATGAGAGCAGGTCACTGATTTTGCTTTGCACTTTATCCCTGTCTTTTAGGGGAAATTCAGCCAGATAGCCACTGCCTATATTTTCTGGTATTTCAATATTATCATATCCATAGATCCGCAGGAGCGTTTCGATTACGTCGGCTTCACGGTATACATCGACCCTGTACTGGGGGACGATAACAGTAAATCCGTTCTTTGTTTCTTCTTTAACTTCAATGTCGAGTAAATTCAGGATCCTTTTGATCTCTCCGGCCGGGATATGTTTTCCGATCAACCTGTCGATATGTGCATAACTTACCTTTACTTCAAAAGGTTGGAGCTTCCTGGGGTAAACATCGACAATGTCAGATGAGATGGTACCTCCGGCGAATTCTTTGATCAGCATAGCCGCCCTTTTTAAAGCATGAACAGTGATTTCCGGATCTGTACCTCTTTCGAACCTAAACGAAGCATCTGTCTTCAGTTCATGGTAATGGGCCGTTCTCCGTATATAATCGGGAGAGAAATAAGCACTTTCAAGGAATATATTTCTGGTTTGCTCCGTTACGCCTGATTTTATACCTCCAAAAACACCGGCAATGCACATGCCTTCTTCAGCGTTGCAAATCATCAGGTCCGTATCGAGTAATTCTCTTTCCGTCTCGTCGAGGGTAATGAATTTGGAACCGGCAGGTAAAGTGTCTACAATGACCTTTTTACCGGAGATCTTATCCGCATCGAATGCATGCAAAGGCTGCCCGAATTCGTGTAAAACGAAATTGGTAATATCAACCACATTGTTGATCGGTGATAAGCCAATTGACCTCAGTTTATTCTTCAGCCATCGAGGGGATTCCTGGATAGAAACATCTTTTATGGTGACCCCGGAATATCTGGGACACGCTTCGGTATTCTTTACGATTACCTCAACAGGCAGATCATGATTATCTGCTCTGAAATCATCCACAGAAGGAAGAATTACTTTTTCTCCAGTAATTGCACGGATATCCCTGGCGACGCCTATATGTGATGTGGCGTCAGCCCGGTTGGGGGTCAGGCCAATTTCAAATACTTTATCTCTAATCGGGCTGAAGTGCTCGGCCACACTCTTTCCAACAGGTGTTGACGGATCAAGCACAATAATACCGGAGTGGTCCTTTCCGAGACCGATCTCATCCTCGGCACATATCATTCCCTCGGATACTTCACCTCTGATCTTTGTCTTTTTTATCCGGAAAGACTCGCCATTAATATGGTTAAGGGTTGTCCCGATAGGTGCCACAACAACCTTCTGGCCTGCTTCCACATTTGGTGCGCCACATACGATAGGCAAAGCTTCATCTCCACCTATATTCACTTTAGTGACCTTAAGTTTATCAGCATTCGGGTGTTTTTCACTGGACATCACTTCTCCAACCACCAGTCCTTCGAGGCTGCCTTCCACTTCTTCATACGATTCGATTGATTCTACCTCCAGTCCGGTTCCGGTTAATTCCTTTCCCAATGATTCCGGATCGTCACTTATCTTGATATAGTCTTTCAGCCAGGTATATGAGATCTTCATAAGATTTTCAGAAATAAGCCGTAAAATTAATCAAATGATTTTTTTTGAGCGTGATTCTTTAGCTTTAATGATGCGCTTTATAATTTCTTTCTCCTGCAGGGATTTTTACAGTGACTTTGTTTTCAGCAGGAGGGATGGGACAACGGTATGAATCGTTATATGCGCAATATGGATTATAAGCCAGATTGAAGTCAATAAATATCTCCTCTTCATCATGATATTCCACATTAAGGAATCGACCGCCACCATAGGTCTCATCCGCACTTGTTTCATCATAGAACGGAAGGAACAACCAGGGTTCATCAAAAAAGCTTTCAGACTTCAGAAGGAATAGTTCCTGGGGTTTATCATCGATGGAAAAATGGGCGATGGCATATTTAAAATACTTAGCGGTTTTTCCATCCGTCATTTGAATATCAAATGGGAGCGGGGAGGCTAACTTTTCAATTCTGGCTTTCACGTTGAATGCAGGATCTATATCAAAAAAATTCAATCCCTTATTCTCAACCTCGCCTTTTTTATGAAAGGGGGAATCCGGATCGTTTTCCATAAAGTCGATTATCCCCTGGCGTTTTTTCTGAACCTCTTCCAGGTAGTTTTCCGTTTTAGCGGTATCATCAAGGAATGAATAAATGAAGGTGATCAGAATAAGCAGGATCACGATAGGGAAGAGATATCTTA
>CBDUCT010000422.1:0-3379 GCA_965365715.1 uncultured Cyclobacteriaceae bacterium
AGGGGTGATTGCTTGGAGGTGCTATTCCGGTATTTGGAGAGATTGATGAGACGTTTTGCTTGAGCGCGGAAGGAATTGAAAATGCGATTACTCCCAAGACCAGGGCAGTATTGCTGGTCCATATGTGCGGGATTGCAGCTGATATTGATGGAATTCTGGAAGTATGTAAAAGACATAACCTGGTGTTGATGGAGGATTGTGGCCAGGCTATGGGGGCGTTCTACAAAGGAAAATCTGTTGGATTGTACGGAACGGCTGGTTCATTTTCATTTGATTATTTCAAGATCGCTACATGCGGTGAAGGAGGCGTGTGTATTACAGACAGTAAGGAAATTTATAATAAGATGGACCAGGTTGCAGATCACGGTCACACTCATATCGGAAACAACCGGGGCATGGAAGCGCATGAATTCATGGGCTTTAATTACAGGATCAGTGAATTGGGTGCAGCCATAGGACTTGCACAAATGAGGAAGGTACCTCGAATAGTTGCCGATAATAAAAAGAATAAAAAATACCTGAAAGACAGGCTGAAAGAAATTGACGGACTTACCTTCCGGTGCCTCCCTGATGAGGATGGTGATTCTGCCACTTTTCTGAACTTTATGTTCCCAACTAAAGAACTTACCGGGAAGGCCTTCAGTCAATTTTCTGAAGATGGTGTTGGTGGTGTCACCTACTGGTATACAAATATGTATCATTTTATTAACCAATGGGATCATATTAAAAATGTTAGTTTTCCATCAAGACTGGCTATTCATGATCTGGGTTGTTCGCAGGATTATAAGACCATGGAGCTGCCAAAATCACAGGATGTGATGAGCCGGATGGCTTCGATCGGGATACGATGCACCTGGACTGAGGATGAATTGGAACAATTTGGGGACCAGCTGGTTAATTCAATTAAAAAGGTACTTTAAAAGGGACTTAGGGACTGACTAATGAAGGTTTTCAGATTTTTCAGAATAAAAATGAAACAGGGTCATAATCCAATTAAATAATTAGAATCAGGATAATCTGGCAAGATAATTAAACCAGGATCCTAATCCAATTAAATAATTGAAACCAGAATCGTAACTCAAATAAATTGCTAAAATCAGGATCATAATCTGATTTAATAAGCAGTAACAGGGTCACAACTCAACTAAATGATTGAAATAAAGATCTAAGGATTAAAAATTAATAAAGATAACATCGTGCATAAGAATTTTAAGAACATTGATAAGGTCGTATTCGGTCCTGGAGCTTTCGATCAACTTGACCACATATTAGCTGAAAAAAGAAATGAAAACGATAAGTTCATGGTGTTTATCGTGGATAACTATTTCAAGGATAATCCATTAGCTGACAGGATACCAAACCATGACCAGGATATGGTCTTTTTCGAGGATATCGATCAGCATGAGCCAACGACAGAGCAGATCGATAGATTGAGGGATACGATACTGAAAGAAAAGGGTATTCCCGCCGGGGTAATCGGAATAGGTGGAGGTAGCATCATGGATGTGGCTAAAGCCCTTTCCCTGATGGTGACTAATGAAGGGTCTTCGAGTTTGTACCAGGGCTTGAACCTGGTCAAAAAGCCGGGTGTTTATCACCTGGGTGTGCCCACAACTTCCGGTACCGGTGCTGAGTGTTCGATGACTGCCGTATTAACGGGACCTGTTAAAAAACTTGGATTGAAATGTGACTGGACAGTCTTCAACCAGGTCATCCTTGATCCGGACCTTACTGTTACAGTCCCACGGAATCAATGGTTCTATACCGGCATGGATTGTTTTATACATTGCATAGAGTCAGAAAGCGGAATTTTTTACAATGAATTTTCAAGGGCATATGGGGACCAGGCCCTGAAACTATGCCGGGAGGTTTATTTAGGCCCCGATTCCGGACAGACCCCGATCAATAATGAAAAACTTATGATCGCCAGTTTATTTGGGGGTTTAAGCCTTACCTATTCCGAGGTGGGTGCCTGTCATGCCTTTTCCTATGGACTATCCTTTGTTTTCGGAATGCGTCACGGCATAGCCAATTGTATAGCTTTTAATCACCTTAAGGCGTTTTCTGGAGATGCAGTAGAAGAGTTCAAAGAAATGGTTGATTTTCATCAGATTGATATACCTCAAAATCTTTCTTCCGGGTGGTCAGATGAAGAAATTGCCAAAATGGCGGATGTGGCTTATAATCTTTCTCACATGTGGACCCACGCCCTGGGGCATGACTGGGAGGAGAAACTGACCAAAAAAGACCTGATGGATATTTACCGGAGGATGTAGTTAGTTTTCATCTTTTCCCATTTTTCCCTGGCCTTTGTTTTATCTTGTTCGGATAATTCAGTCAAAGGAGGCAGTACAGGCATATTGCATAATCCCTCAAGGCTGGCCAAGTACTTTAAGGTGGCAATGGATTCACCCAGGGTGTGACCATTTTTATATATTGATAATATATCATTGGCTTCCAGGTGAATTTTTTCCACTTCTTTATATTTACCCTGAAGGTGAAATGAGAACATATTGTGAAACATCCACGGCACGAAATTCGCGGTACTGGGAACTAATCCATCCGCACCGGCTTTCAATCCCTCGTACATAAATTCCATTACGCCTACGAGATACAGAAAGTCATCCCGGTCTGCCCACAGGAGGAGAGATTCTTTCATCCTTTCCTCATCGAACTCTGAATCTTTTATACCGATGATGTTATCCACAGTACTCAATTTTTCGATCACTGAAATTGAAATTGAGTTGTGTACCGCGACTGGGATATTATATAGTATAACATCCCCTTTTAATTGTCTGGATAGTTCCAGAAAATAACGATATGCCTGATCATCCGTCAGACCAAAATATCCGGGTAAGGTAAGGACCACGGCATCCAGGCCCCAATCAAAATACTGGTTCCCCAAACGGATGGTATCATCAAAGGTCAGGCCGCCCATGCCTGCAATTAAAGGAACACCAGGTTGTCTGTTTTCAATTAATATTTTTATCAGTTTATTTCTTTCATCAATGGGTATTGAGTACACTTCTCCGGAGGTTCCTAGTACAAATGGTATTGTTTTATTTTTCAATAGAAACTTGATAAAATCTACTGAGTTTTTTTCATCTACCTCACCATTTACATTGAAGGGTGTAATCATTGGAACGATGATCCCCCTAAACATATCTATCTTTTCTTTTTTCATAATATGACCATTTAGTTACTGGAAAATAAAGCAGCATATTTAATGGCCTGTATCATGCTTTCAGGATTTGCTTCCCCTTTGCCACCTTTATCAAAAGCCGTTCCGTGGACAACCGATACGCGGGTTATTGGAAGGCCAAGTGTCATATTGATGCCAGACATGCCTTCCCATCTCTTTGAGAAATGATTGTATTCG
>CBDUCT010000423.1:0-3372 GCA_965365715.1 uncultured Cyclobacteriaceae bacterium
ATTCAAAGTGATTATCAGGATCGGGGAAGGGGATATTTTCCCGGAATCGATTTCGAACATTTTAAAAACAAAGAAAAAGATTTAATCGAAAAAGACATTCAGGAGGACTTTATCGCTGCTTATGATGGTATTGTTAAACTACCGAAAGGCAGCAGGAAGGGTGTTTACCTGGCTTATATTTATTATTTGAAACTATTCCATAAAATCAAAAAATTGCCTGCCTCAAAAATACTTTCGGAGCGGGTCAGAATACCTGATATTACCAAAATAGCATTATTACTTCCTGTACTTTTGTCAAACAATTTATCCTCACCGGAGTTTTCTAGCTAAGATGAAAAATATAAAGGTCGATATAGATGTAAATTCAGGATTCTGCTTCGGGGTGGTTTACGCCATTGATATGGCAGAAGAGATCCTTGAGGAGCAGGACTATCTCTACTGTCTTGGGGATATTGTACATAATGATGCGGAAGTCAAACGACTTGAGAAAAAAGGACTAAAGATCATTGATCATGAATTTCTCAAGTCACTTAAGAACGAGAGAGTCCTGATAAGAGCCCATGGTGAACCTCCGGAAACCTATAAACTGGCGCTTGAAAACAATCTTGAACTTATTGACGCATCATGTCCTGTGGTGCTCAAATTACAGAACCGAATCAAAAAAGCCCATGACCGGGATGAAAAAATTTATATTTATGGAAAGCATGGTCATGCCGAAGTTTTGGGTCTTTTGGGGCAAACAAAAAATGAAGCTACTGTATTTTCCGATCTGAAGGAACTTGATATATCTAAAATGTCCGGTAAAATCTCACTGTACAGTCAGACAACAAAAAGTATGGATTCCTTTTATAATATATCGAGTGAATTACAAAAGGCTGGATTAGAAGTGGATGAAAATGATACTATCTGCCGTCAGGTTTCAAACCGCGACAAGGAACTCAGGGATGTCGCCAGGAAATATGATATAATTATATTTGTATCCGGAACCAAATCATCCAATGGTAAGGTCTTGTATCAGGTTTGTAAGGATCGTAATCCAAATACGCATTTTATCTCTGACCCGGAGGAGCTGGATCTTACATGGTTTAGCTCAGGTGTATCGGTAGGTATATGCGGGGCGACATCCACACCCATGTGGTTGATGGAAGAAGTGAAACAGAAAATTTTAAACTTTAATTTGAATCATGTGGCTTAATATTACTTTAATGGTCCTCACCTTTTTCTTTATGGAGTTTGTCGCCTGGTTTACTCATAAATACATTATGCATGGTATATTATGGACCTGGCATGAATCGCATCACAAATTACGTAAGGGAATTTTTGAAAAGAATGACCTTTTTGCAATCGTATTCAGTATTCCTGCCATAGTTTTAATTGTACTGGGCAGTTTATTTTCCATCCCGGAGATTATGTTCATTGGTTTTGGAATAACAGCCTATGGGATCTTTTACGTGATTTTTCATGATATAATAGTCCATCGAAGAATACAGATCAGGTTCAAAGCAAAATCTAAGTACATGAAAAGGATAATGAATGCTCATTATATCCATCATAATAAACATACAAAGCAAGGGTGTGAAGCATTCGGATTTTTATACGCACCGAAAAAGTATACACCCCAGAAATAATTTAACCGTTCAGATATATTAGTTATCTTTAGAACGGTAAATTATTTTAGAAAAATGAGATCTGTAAATTATATTTTATTTTTTGGTATATCCATATTTTTTCTTCAGTGTACATTAAACAGCAATAAATTGGAAAGAATTACATCAGAACCTTTTGGAAAAGCACCGGATGGTACACCCGTTGAGCTTTTTACGCTAACAAATATTAACGGAGTCACAGCTCAGATCACCAATTACGGAGGTATAATAACGACACTCAAGGTTCCAGATAAAAATGGAAACTTTGAAGATATTGTACTCGGTTATTATACCCTGGAGGAATATCTTGAAAAAAGTCCTCATTTCGGATGTCTTGTAGGAAGATTTGGGAACCGGATCGCTAAGGGAAAATTCACGCTGGATGGGGTAGAATACCGGATGGCCATTAACAATGGGCCAAACCATCTTCATGGAGGATTGGTAGGATTCGACAAAAAAGTATGGACCCCGGAAATGATCACAGAGGATGATGGAGCAGCCCTGAAACTGGCCTATTTAAGTCCTGATGGTGAAGAAAACTACCCGGGGAATCTGGATGTCGAAGCAGTGTATACACTTAATGATGATAATGAACTTTTACTCACTTTTAATGCCAGCACGGATAAAAAAACGGTTTTAAATCTAACGCATCATTCCTATTTTAATCTTAAGGGGCATGGAAATGGAGATATACTTGATCATGAAATTCAATTCAATTCCAGGGAATTAGTAGCTATTGACAGCACCTCTATTCCTCTTGGGCCATTAATGAATGTTGAAAATACTCCCTTTGATTTTCTTGAACCAAAACTTATTGGCAGTGATATTGACGCTGATGATGAGCAGATAAGAAATGGTGGAGGTTATGACCATTCATTTGTGGTTGAAGGGTATAATAAAGAGTTGAAACTTGCATGTACTGTCCGTGAGCCGGCCTCCGGAAGAATTATGGAGGTATGGACAACCGAACCGGCAGTCCAATTTTATACCGGTAACTTCCTTGATGGGAGTATTAAAGGAAAAGATGGTCGAGTATATCACAAAAGATATGGCTTCTGCCTGGAAGCGCAGCATTATCCGGACTCCCCAAATCATCCGGAATACCCGACAACAATATTGAACCCCGGAGAAATGTATGATCAAACGACTATTTACAAATTCCTGGTTGAGTAAGAGGATTCATTTTTTAACCTGCATTAAAAAGCGCACATCTTCGCATCAGGTGTCATACAAGTCTTCTTCCTCAATTCTTCAGTGATAAACTTTAGCAGGTGACCCTATATTCGTTTAATTATTATTGCCACAGATTGATAATATGGCGAAGTAAAGGCAATGTTTTTTAATATTTTGTAAATATTTATGCCATAGATAACATATTTATAAAACATGACAAATATCATGTTTTGACATGATATTTGTTGGATTAATAATTGTCATATATACACTATCTTTATCTCGTTGTTTGGTTTAGTGGTTCAATATCTTTAGCCTTTAGGAATTAAAGATTTTTTGCTGAGGATAATTTGATAAATGATAATTGCCATGAAGGATAGAAAGTGAGAGGGCGGTGGTTATCAGTATTTGAATTGGAAGCGTTTGGAGATAGGTCGTGGATTTTTTAATATTATAGGAACTTTTGGGATTTTTTAAACTGTTTGCCTTGCCACGTATCTTTTTCTTCCATAACGCTTTCAATTTTTTTTTGCACCCAGTCAGCCCTTTTATT
>CBDUCT010000424.1:0-3355 GCA_965365715.1 uncultured Cyclobacteriaceae bacterium
ATGGTATCAGCATGTACAGGAAACAGGGATTTGAGGACACAAAATTCCCGGAATTAAACCTGATTTTTGAATAAAACAGACAGGAGCAACAACGCAGAACGTATCAACCATAATTCTATCAGAATAAAAAGGGAATATACCCGGATTATGTCACAAAAGAATGCCTGATGAACTTAGATCAGTAATGGCAGAAAAAAATGGTACTGCTTCTGAAAACTTCCCATATGGGCGAATATGCCAGGGCTTAAGATCTAGAAATCCGTAAAATCCCATTCGCCGCGGAACGGACGTGTCAGCATCATATTGGCAGAATCATCACCAAGGAATCGCTCTTTCTTTGGATCCCACTTTAATGGTCTTTCCAATTCATAGGCAATATTGGCAATATTACATACTGAACTGGTCCGGTGTCCTGTTTCAACATCGGATATCGGTCTTGTATGATTCTTTATAGCATCTATCCAATCCTGGTAATGATTATCACTGAAATATAAACGCTTTTCTGTTTCTTTGAATTTATACTCAGCTAATTCGGCATTTGGAGAGGTTATCAGATGCCCCCGGCTCACTTCGACCTTTCCTTCCGTTCCGATAAACTCCACACCATTACCTTTAGGTAATTCAACATGGTTCATGACTACTCCATTTTCGTATATCATTTTTAATCCATGCGTCTCACCCCGGTTTGGCGGAATATATTCTACAGGCCCTGAATTATCCATGCCATTGCCCCATTGTCCAATATCAAACATATGTGCACCCCAGTCAGTGATCATGCCACCACCAAAATCCCTATATAAACGCCAGTTCGGATAAATATCCCTTTCAACTGGCGGGGAAAGTTCAGGATTGAACTCCCTGTATGGGGAGGGACCGACCCATAGATTCCAGTCCAGGTTTGAAGGAGCTTCCATGGAAGGTAAGTCACATGCTACAACCGGGCCACCGAGACCAGCATTTATGGTTTGCAGTTCCCCGATATATCCATTCAGAACCAGTTCACAAGCTTGCCTGAAGTTATAGCTGGAACGCTGCATATTCCCGGTCTGAAATACACGGTCGTATTTCCGAGCAGATCGGACCATAGCCCGTCCTTCTGCAACAGTATACGCCATAGGCTTCTCACAATAAATGTCTTTCCCTGCCTTTGCAGCATCAACAGCAACCTGGGCATGCCAATGATCAGGGGTGGCAATAACTACAGCATCTACATCTGATCTTTCAAGGATCTCACGATAATGCTTTGTAATGAACAGGTCAACTTTTGTACCCCTGAACTCATTGGATTGATTGGCCAGATCAGTGAACATGTCAAGTTTTTGAGAATCCACATCACATGCTGCGACAAAAGTTGTCTCTTCAGTTCTATTCCTGAAAAAATTTAAAAGTATGCGCCCTTGTTTTCCGGTTCCTATAAAACCCAGGTTTATCCTGTCATTGGCAGCAACGGCTCCATTTTTACCGAGGACTGTGGCAGGAATGATGGTGAAAGCTGAGGAACCAGCAGCTATAGCTCCTGATGTTTTTATAAATTTTCTTCTATTGATGTCTTTCTTTGATTTCTTCATTATATAAAAAGTTAAATATTAGAATTCAGGAATATGCAAAAAATTGAGGTATAAATATATCCATGCATTATGGAATTGACAAATAAAGCCCTTTTGATTTAATTAAGCGCTATTCAAACCAAACAATTTACTCAGCTATACCCAGTCCGGTAGCTGCCCAGTAAATTCCTCCATATATGTGATTAAGAAATATTGGATCCTTATACAATTCAGATAAATGACCCAGTGCGGTATAAAATGATCTACCCCCGTCGTATTCCTGGTACCATGATACTGGATGAAAATCCCCCATGCCTGTACGCCGTTCATCATCACCCCAAGTCCGGTCCGGGTCATAAGTGGATTCATCCACAGTAATTAAAACCCTTTGATTATCTGTGAGTGCTTCGGAGAAGGAATACCATTCATCAGTCCATATCCATCTATCAGACAGGTGCATGGTGGCCGGATGGTTTTTATCATCTATGTGCATAACGGCAGTCTGTTCTTCGGGGTGATCTGTAAAAGTGCGCCCTACCAGCTTCTGGAACCACGCTCCCTCTTCTTCACACACAGATGCGGCATGGATACCAACATATCCACCTCCATTGCGGATAAATTTTTTAAAACTTTCAAGTTCCTCATCAGAAAGTTCCCTGGAAGTTGAATGAAGAAAGACCAGGACATCATATCTCTGGAGGTTCTCATCATTAAAATTACTGGTAATCTCTGTGACAGTCAGACCAAAGGCATGCCGGTTGGCCATTTTCTGAAATTCAAGGATGGCTGTTGGCTCAGTAACATTATGCCATTTGTCCGGACTCGTATACACCATGACCTGAAATTGTTCCCTGCTGTGGTTTTGAGAGAATGCCGGGATCATATTCATAGATACGAAGATAACGGACAGCATGTAGTTAATATATTTCATAGGAATCCTGAAAAAGTTAAAAGATATATGTTAGAAATGATATAAAAATTATCTAATCGAGTAGTAATTTATGAAAGTAATTCGATAATTATAAACCTGGAGCACCAATAAGTTTGAATCTTCTTTTGTTCGCAGCAAAAAGTATGAATGTTAGGAAAATTTTCCTTACATTTAAAGACTACTAAAAACCCTGAAAACATGAAAAAGGTTCAAAATTACCTGAACTTACTCCTCTTATCTGGAGTGCTTTCTGTTTTGATCAGCTATACCGGGTGTAATAATGATGATGAGGAACCGGAAATAAATCCGATTATAGGAACCTGGACCATATCTGATGTAAATCTGGTAACTGAACTTGGGGATATGTCCGTCAAAGAGTTTTTAATGGAAGTTGGCGGTTTATCTGAAATAAATGCAACCGGGTATGCCATTCTATTTGAATCCCTCCTGGATGCCACTTTTAACGGGACCATTGAATTTAAGGAGAACAATACCTATGAATCTTACATTGCAGGTGAAAAGGAAGAGGGCACCTGGCATCTGAATTCAACAAGAGATAAACTAACATTAAATTCAGGAACACCTGATGAATCAATTGTTAATGTTGTTACACTCACTGAGGATACATTGAAACTAAGTTTGAATACTTCAGAGCTGGCCAATATTGATGATGAGTCAATGATCCCGGATCTTGATATTTCTATGGCTGTTGAAATGACGCTAACCAAGTAATTGATTTTAGGATCAAATGATCAGGATGCTGGAGTGAGTGAATTATTGCAATTCTTAGGTCAATGGATTAATGGTGGTGAAACATTTGGATTTCATTTTCCAAAGACAATAAGCTCGATATCGCATTCCCTGAAATATGCTCGAG
>CBDUCT010000425.1:0-3344 GCA_965365715.1 uncultured Cyclobacteriaceae bacterium
AAAAAGGCTAAACAGGGAATAATAACAATATTTTTCACAATATTTCGGTTGTTAAAAGTTATTAGGATAACTTTACGCAAAAATGTAAATTTTTTGATTAAACTGAAAGTGGGTTTATACAAATATAAACGTGTTGCCGGGATCATTTTGCTGTTGTTCACCATAACTTACGCTTTCGGACAAAACAATGTTCCTGAAACAAATCAGGATAATAACATCAATTCAGATACTAATTCCCTGTTAATCAAAGATCAGGCCAGCGACTCACTAAATATAACAAAACCCTCATTAATTCCAGCAAAAAGAGCTGATTCTACCTATCAGATTACTAATATTACTGATTCTATTTCTGAATATTCAATGCCGATAGATTCGGCAAATGTAAATAATATACCTCCGGATTCTGTATCCAAAAAAAATGACCTGCTTGATTCAGCAGCCCTGAGCCCGGATTTACTGGATTCTGCTGCCTTAAGTGCCAATTTACTCGATTCTGCTGCCGTGGCGGCTGACTCCATCCCACCTGTCGGTGATATAGAAACAACCATCAAATACTCCGCCAGGGATTCAATGAACCTGAGCCTGACGAATCAGAATGTGGACCTGTATGGTGATGGAAAAATAGTATATGGAGATATAGAATTGTCAGCTGACCGGGTAAACGTGGATTATGAGATCCATGAAATACAGGCGGAGGGAACGGAGGACTCACTCGGTAATCCCGTAGGAGAACCTATTTTTAAAGATGGCCCCGACGTCTATGAGACGGAGAAAATGCGCTACAATTTCAAATCTGAAAAGGCCATAATCAAAGGCGTGGTGACACAGCAGGGTGAAGGGATCATGCATGGAAATACGGTAAAAAGGGACCAGCGTGGTGACCTCTACATCGACAGGGCAAAATATACCACCTGTAACAGGCCTGACCCCCATTTCCATATTGAAGCAAGAAAATTGAAATTGGTGCCTGACGATAAGATCATGGTCGGGCCATTCCATATGCGGGTAAATGATATTCCACTACCCGTCGGATGGGGATTTGGGATGTTCCCGATGCCAAGAACACAATCATCAGGGGTTATCGTTCCTACTTTCGGGGAGGAAAAGAGAAGAGGTTTCTTTCTTAAAGACGGGGGCTACTACTTCGCTATGAGTGATTATGTCGACCTGGCCGTAACAGGTGAGATCTACAGTAAAGGGAGTTATGGATTGGGGGTGGCATCAACTTACAGGAAAAGATACGCCTTTAACGGACAATTCTCCTTCAAATATAACCGCCAGAAAGGTATCGATGAAGGCGATTCTTCAGTAATTAAAGATTTTTGGGTAACCTGGAGTCATTCTCCCCAATCTAAGGGATCATCCAGGTTTTCAGCCCAGTTGAGAGCAGGTACCTCCTCCTATAATCAGAATAACCCTTCTTATTATGATGTGATCAATAACATAAACCAGGAATTCAGCTCGTCGGTTTCCTATTCTAAAACACTGACAGGAACTCCTTTTAATTTTGGTTTAAGCGGACGATTACAACAAAATACCGGAACAGGAAAGGTAAATCTTCAACTCCCGGATTATTCGCTTACTATGAACAGGATATACCCCTTTAAAGGTAAATCTCCGACCGCCAAAAATATAATACAGAAGATAAACTTCAGCTGGAACATGATCGGAACCAATAATATGTCCAATCAAAGAGTGAGCCTGCCTTTTAATTTTGATATCGAGAATAAAAATCCAGACTACGATAGTACCATTGAATTCAATTCATCAAACCTGGGACAGATATGGGAAAGATCACAAAACGGTATCCAGCATAGAATACCTATATCTACTTCTGCAAAGCTTCTCAAGCACTTTACTATTAATCCGGCAGCTAATTATAATGAGATCTGGTACTTCAAGGAACTAAGTTATACCTGGAACGATTCTTTAAATGCAGTACGGATAGATACCACAAAGAAATTCTCAAGATTATATTCATACAATTTCAGCGCTGGTCTGAATACAAGGATGTATGGTACCATGTATTTCAAGGGAGATAAAATTCAGGCAATCCGGCATGTGATAACACCAAACATATCCTTCAGTTATGCTCCTGATTTTTCATCTGATAAGTTCGGTTATTACCAGACGGTACAGGTGGACTCCCTGGGGAACACACAAGAAATATCGAAATATGCCGGTTTTGCCTATGGCACACCTTCAAGAGGCGAAAATGCCAGCATGGGAATTTCAATAAGCAATACCCTGGAAATGAAGGTCAGGGATAAAAAAGATTCTGCCAATGAGTTTAAAAAAGTTCCTATTTTTGAGAACTTCTCCCTATCCACAAGTTATAATTTCCTTGCAGATTCATTTAACCTGGCACCGGTCCGGATTACAGCTAGGACCAAACTGTTCAATAAGAAACTGGACATCAATATTAATGGAACACTGGATCCCTACGTTTGGATTCTGGATTCAATATACTATGATGGATCTGGCAATGAACGTGTGGTACAACGAAAAACAGGCCGGTATGCATGGGATGAGGGAATGGGTCTTGGGCAATTCACTCAGGCTAATCTGTCTATTGGAACCAGCTTTAATCCGGAATCCTGGGAAAACAAGTCAAGTGATGTCGATAAAGAACAGCTTAATGAAACCGAAAGGAATGAAATGGAATATATAGAGCAGAACCCTGATTTATATGTCGATTTCAATATTCCCTGGAATTTTAGAGTGAACTATAATGTCAATTACAGAAAAAGAGGATATGAAAAAGCCACTATCACTCAAACCCTGCGGTTCAGCGGTGATTTCAGCCTGACACCAAAATGGAAAGTTGGTTTTTCTTCAGGATATGACTTTGAAAACAAAGGATTTACACAAACCAACGTTAATATTAACAGGGACCTCCATTGCTGGCAGCTTGCCATGACCTGGATACCTTTCGGAAGGTATCAATCCTATAATGTAACGATAAGAGCTAAATCATCATTATTACAGGCCCTCAAATTGAACCGCCAGAGAAGTTGGTGGGATAATTAATCTCAGGCCTCAACCCAGGCTTTCACCTCATCCAGGGTCGGATTCTTCACTTCCTTAAGCTTCATCTTTTTACGCATGCCACAAACATCATTGAATAGCTTATTCGGATTCAATTCTTTTAATTGGGAGATGGTCTGTATACCCAGCTTATCCAGGATTGGCACCAGCTCCTCCCTGATCCCATGATCGATATAATCCTGTACTGAGGACACCTCCGCCTTCTTTTCTGGTTTCATCTGGGGAAAGAATATTACATCCTGAATGGAATTCTGGTTGGTCATGATCATTACCAAACGGTCTATTCATACACCCAA
>CBDUCT010000426.1:0-3335 GCA_965365715.1 uncultured Cyclobacteriaceae bacterium
CTTTGATTCAATGTGGGAGGAAGAATTGGATCAGGCTGTTAAGGAGGCTGGAAATTTGGGTTGCCAGGTTAGTATAAAAGCCTCTTTTGGCTCGAATTATTTAGATGAGCTTTCTGCTTTGGAAAGCCACATTTCAGATACAGAAAAGATCATATCATCCATACTTATCCTGAGCAAGCATTCTGATCTTCCTTCCAATCAGTGCATTAATGATGTATACTCACGGTTAAAGCGTTTATTCCCTCATATAACCATTGGCTCAGGGACCAATGGCTTTTTCACGGAATTGAACCGAAATAGAATACTAAATGATAAGTTGGACTTTATAAGTTATTCTATAAATCCCCAGGTACATGCATTTGATAATCTTACTTTGGTGGAAAACCTTCATGGACAAAGTGAGACCGTTAAAAGTGCAAAATCAATTACCAAAGGTAAGGCTATTCATATCAAACCAGTTACATTAAAGATGCAGGTAAATCCTTATGCTACGTCAGGGGAAGACTATGAAAGTATTATATTAAGTAAAATCGATGTCCGGCAGATGTCACTTTTTGGTGCTGCATGGACACTTGGATCCTTGAAAAACCTCATCCAGTCAGGTGCAAATGCCATTACCTATTATGAAGCTGTTGGAGAAAAAGGCATCATTCAAGGAAATCTAATACCTAAACATCCACATTTTCAAGCAAAAGAGAGCTCGGTATTTCCCTTGTACTATGTTATGAAAGAAATTTTGAAAGATAAATCTGCCAAATTTATAAGATCATCATCTTCTCACCCAACAGTATTTGAGGGCGTAATCCTATATTCAGAAGGAAAGAAATCTTTGATTTTGGTGAATTTCACTGGTAATCCAATAAATGTCAGAGTTGATGGCATAAGCCATAATGCATTAGTTAAAAAGCTGGACGAAAAAAGTATATCAAAAGCCATGAACGATGCCAAAGAATATCTGGAATTTCCATTTTGTGATTTTAAAATTGAGCACCCAGCAACTATTAAAATCCGCCCTTATGGTATTGTGTTTATTAATGAAAAATTAAATCCTTATTGAAAATCCTAATTTAGGGACCTGAGTTTTCGATCTACAGAGATCATTTAAACTCAATATTTCATTTATCTCAAAAATGGGAATAGGAATTATGAATTTATCTTGTTACTTGCACAAGACTATCGCTGATAATTCTCTCCCGGATGCAAATAAAACCAGGTAATTAATTCATTTTGAAAATAATCCTTCCTGTATCAGTTCTGACAACTTTAATGTGTTTTATATTGCCTGGATGAAACAATTTGAGCTCAACGGGACCATATTTTTTTGGAAAAGTATGCATCACTTTTAATCGACGATTTCCTCTTGTTTTTCGTTTAAATTGATTAACTTAAGGTAGCTCCACAATTTTCCGTAAACCTACCAACATGGTATCAAAAAAGGACCTTGAGGAACTGTTAAAAGCGGGTGTGATCTCTGAAGAGGTGGCAGGCTCCATCCGTGATTATTACCACAAAAAAGATAGCAGTGCTGGCAATCGACTGATTGTTATTTTTTCCATCGTAGGTGCTACCCTCATTGGAGGTGGTATCGTTTTGATTATTGCCAGTAATTGGGACCAATTAAACCAGCTAACCAAAACCATCCTGGCGTTCGTACCGCTAATTCTTGGTCAACTATTGATGGTGTTCGTACTGATCAGGAAATATAAAAACCAGACGTGGCGGGAAAGTAGCGGGGTATTCCAATTGCTAACGATAGGTGCCACCATATCACTTGTTGGCCAGGTTTACTATATCCCCGGAAGGTTGGACGAGTTCATGTTGATGTGGACGGCCCTGTCCTTACCCATCATATACCTTATGCGGTCATCGATGGCATCCTTGCTTTATCTCATAGGGATTATGTTCTACGCTATCTTTACGGATTCCGAAATATATATGCCATATGGCTTTTTCTATTTCCTCATACTGTTTCTGGCTGGATTACCTCACTATCTTCACCTGATAAGAACCAAACCGGAGGGTATGCTCACTACCATACATCATTGGATTATTCCTTTTGTACTGGTCATTGCTTCAGTCTCCATTGGGGATCAGCATGATTCCCTGATGTTCCTGGTATTTATCTCCCTCTTTTGCCTGTTTGAACTGATAGGTAAGCTCCAATATTTTGATAATCTTCCTCCCAGGAAAAATACATTTTTATTCATCGGGTCTATTGGGATAATCATCACACTTTTAGTAGTGAGCTATAAAGACTATTGGCAGAAACTATCAGAAAAGGGCATTGATTTATCAGAAAGTTTTCTGATTCCTGAGATCCTTGCCATAGCAGTATTCATGCTGCCTGCTAGCTATTTGATATACAGACAAATAGTAAATAGAAAATTTCAATCCTTGTCTCCGACCCAACCTGCATATATCATAGCCATCATCATCTTTCTGGTCGGCTTGCAATCCAGCCTGGCAGTTATTCTTGTAAATGCATACATATTCATCATTGGACTATTGATAATTATCAAAGGCATGAGAACTGACCACCTTGGCAAGCTGAACTATGGTCTGGTCATCATCACAATGCTGGTTATTTTCAGGGTTTTTGATTCCAACCTGAGTATTGCACTCCGAGGTTTACTATTCCTGATTGTCGGTGTCGGATTCTACATCACCAATTTTCAATTGCTCAAAAAAAGAAAAGCCCATGAAGAATAAAATCTTTTTCTGGACAGCTTTGATCATTGTTGTGGTCGTTCAGTGGTATTTCCCCGTTCGAATGATAACGGACAATAACAAAGTGATCAAATCCGGTAAAGAATTCCGGTTTAAAGTCAACATCCGGCGTCCTGATGGCCCTTTTAGTACGACCATGCTAAAACTCGATTTTCCCGAATACCAGGTTCCGGTATTACAATCGGACAACTGGCAGCGAAACGAGCGACTCTATGCGATCATCCAAACTAATGCGGATGGATTTGCTGAAATCACAGAAGTATCGAGGGAAAGACCAACCGACATTGAAGATTATATTATTTCAACAGGCCATTTCAGGTGGAACGAGGAAACACGTAAAATGCATACGACCTTGCTAAATGTGAAATTCCCTTTTACTTACTACTTTCTCGAAAACACTCCAATAGAAAGGGTCCAAAACTTCTATGAAGAATACGTTAAGAACTCCAATAAAACGATTTACGCTGTGGTGAATATTGAGCAAGGAAGGTGTGCCCTAAAGGATCTGCAAGTAGATGGGACATCAGTAAAGGAACTAGTCAAAGTTGAATAGGCATTTTGTTCCATGAAATGTTTCTTTTATTTAAACCATAAGAAAGTCCGGTCAC
>CBDUCT010000427.1:0-3318 GCA_965365715.1 uncultured Cyclobacteriaceae bacterium
GAACTCGACATTTCAGTTGACCCTGGGAATCAGGTTAATCGGCAATTAATTTTTTAATTTTAACTGTCTATAGGTAGGTCCCGCCCAAGGCGGGACCATTTTTTTTGTATTTTTTATGGCTAGCCCCCCCTGCAATTCTACAATAAATCCAAATTTCATACATAACCGCAATATTTCCCGGTAATTTTTATTTAAATTACAGTTAGATTTTTTTAAACTCTGATAAATATAATATTCTGAATTATGAAAAAAATAACGCTTACTGCAATGGTAGTACTTTTGGCCATTGGAACTTATGCACAAAAAACCTCCGATGAGAACTGGATACAGCTTTTTAATGGAAAGGACCTGAATGACTGGCATGTAAAGATCAACGGTTACGAATTGGACGATAACTACGGCAATACTTTTTATGTGGAAGATGGCTTGATGAAGGTTAAATATGATGAATATGATAAATTTGATGAAAGATTCGGTCATATTTTTTACAAAAAACCTTATTCATATTACAAAATTGCAGTAGAATACAGGTTTGTAGGAGAACAGGCTCCGGAAGGACCGGCCTGGGCCTACAGGAACAGCGGCATTATGGTGCATGGACAACCACCCCACTCCATGGAAAAGGATCAGAATTTCCCCATTTCCATTGAAGTCCAGCTTCTTGGAGGCAACGGTGAAGATAAAAGACCAACAGCCAACGTTTGTACCCCGGGAACAGAGATCAAGATGAAGGGTGAAATGGTAAAATCCCATTGTACCAATTCAAAATCAAAGACATACCATGGTGACCAGTGGGTCAGGATGGAAGTTGTGGTAATGGGCGATAATTTTATCAGTCATATCATGGAAGGTGAAGAAGTTATTTACTATACAGCACCAGAAATTGGTGGTGGAACAGTTAGTAATTTCAATCAGGCAATCAAGAAAGATGGTAAACCTTTGACCGGAGGATATATCTCTCTCCAGAGTGAATCCCATCCTATTGAATTCCGGAAAGTAGAATTGCTGGAACTGGAAGGTTGCATGGATCCCAATGCTAAAAATTATAAAACCTATTACGTAAAATCCAATAAGTCAAGGTGTGTGTATGATTAATTGAGCTATCACAGGATCTGCAATTTTTTAGACTATAATTTTAATCCTTAATACAATAGAAATGTATAAAAAACAGATATTCGTTCTCACATTGTTATTTTTTATAGTAGCCGTAACATCCTATTCCCAGAGTGTGACAAACAGACTGACCGATGAGGAAAAATCTGAAGGATATACCTTGTTGTTCAATGGTAAGAACCTGGATGGCTGGTCCGGGAATAAAAAAAGTTATGTTGTGGAGGATGACCACATTGTGATCCGTCCGGTTGATGGGGGCGGAGGTAATTTATATACAGAAAAGGAATATTCAGATTTCATTTTCCGGTTTGAGTTCAAATTAACTCCCGGAGCAAACAATGGCCTGGGAATCCGGACGCCTTCGAAAGGCGATGCAGCATATGGGGGAATGGAGTTACAGATCATTGACAATACAGCGGAAAAGTACGCAGAGTTACAGTCCTACCAATATCATGGTTCTCTGTACGGAGTGGCCCCGGCAAAGAGAGGATATTTAAAACCCGTTGGAGAGTGGAACCGGCAGGAAGTCCGGGTAAAGGGAACAACAGTACAGGTAATATTAAACGGCACTTTGATTCTGGATACCGATTTTCAGAAAGCTATTGATGAAGGCACAATGGACCACAAGGAACATCCGGGTTTGCTCAGGGAAAAGGGGCATGTAGGCTTCTTGGGTCATGGTGATGTAGTTTATTTCAGAAATATCCGGATCAAAGAGCTTTGAAACACGATCCTTTAAAATAATCAAAACATTCACGAAGTTTTTTACGGCTGAAATTTAATAATAGGATTTCCTGGTAATTTATTAATTGTTAGAAATAAATGTTATTAATACTTTTCAACTAAAAAAAATATACGTATATATTGGATTACGATACAATGAAGATTTGCTAAGCTTATATCCATAGAAGATTATTTATGGCAAAGATTGATTTTAAAACATACGATACTAAGGGGTTTTATGATGAAATGATAGGACCAGACGGAAATGTACGTTCTCATTATGGACTGTTTAAAGAAAGACTTTGCAAAATGGATTGGAAAAAGCTGAATTTCCTGCAATACTCTACAGACAGGGCTCAGCTATCTTTAGGCATGACTTTTAATGTATATGGTGATAATCAAGGCATCGAAAGGATACTTCATCTGGATATTATTCCCAGGATAATCAGCAAACAGGATTGGGATTATATTGAAAAGGGTTTGAAGCAGCGTATCCAGGCGCTGAATATGTTCATTGATGACATTTATCATGATCAGAAAATTATAAAAGATAAAATTATACCTGAAGAATTAATACTATCCAGCTCTACCTACAGAAAGGAATGTATAGGATTAAACCCACCTCAGAATATATGGTGTCATATTTCAGGTACAGATCTGATCCGAGGGGCGGATGGGGCATTTTACGTTCTGGAAGATAATTTGAGGTGCCCTTCAGGTGTATCTTACATGTTGGAGAACAGGGAAATCCTTAAACGGACTTTCCCTGAAATATTCGAAAAGCTCCATGTCAGACCGGTATATAATTATTCCCATCACCTGAGGGATATGATGGAATCACTTACACCGGTCTCTCCTGCATCCATTGCAGTTTTGACACCCGGTATATATAATTCTGCCTATTTCGAACATGCATACCTGGCACAGCAGATGGGGGCAGAATTGGTTGAGGGCAGGGACCTGGTAATAAAAGATGATTTTGTATTTATGATCACCACAGGCGGATTGCAAAGGGTTGACGTGATTTACAGAAGGGTAGATGACGATTTTATAGATCCCAGTGTATTCCGGAAGGACTCACTGCTGGGTGTTCCTGGCCTGTTTGATGTATATAAAAAGGGGAATGTAGTCTTGGCTAATGCGCCTGGTACAGGGGTGGCAGACGATAAAGCTGTATATGCTTATATTCCACGAATTATAAAATATTATATGGATGAGGAAATTATTTTACCAAATGTACAGACATATATCTGTGCAGAAAAAGATGATTTGAATTATGTTTTAGATCACATGAAGGATCTTGTGATCAAACAAACAGATGCATCAGGGGGTTATGGGATGTTAATTGGACCTAAATCAACCAAAAAAGAGCAGGATGAATTCAAAGAAAAGATAAAAAGCAATCCAAGAAATTATATTGCACAACCCACCATTAACCTTTCAAGGGTGCCTACACTAGCTGATGATTCCATTGAAGGCAGG
>CBDUCT010000428.1:0-3318 GCA_965365715.1 uncultured Cyclobacteriaceae bacterium
GTATAAAAATAAATTCATACAGTGTAGCTTATAGCATTTAATTTACAGCTCTTTGATCCGAACGGGAATTATTACCCCAAATTATTTTTTAAATGTGCCGTAAAGGATTTATCTCCACCGTTATCCTGTTGTTTCTGCTCGTAATTGTCCACTCCAATGGTTTTACGCAACCTGTTTCCTTACATACCTTACTGGAAGAAATGGCCAGCAGGGAGCAACTTACCTATTTCCCAGAACTCCCCTATGAACTGAAACAGTTCAGCAGCTATAACAGAAAGTCAAAGTCACCCGACAGTTCAGGATGGTTCGCCAACTTCGATATGTCGCACTTCCTGCGAACCGAAACAAATTCCGGACGCCGGGAATTCGTAATGTTTGATGCGGAAGGTCCGGGAGCCATTGTCCGGTGGTGGATGACTTTTTATAAAGCACAAAATGGCATTATTCGAATCTACCTGGATGGCAGATCCACCCCACTAATTGAAGGATCACCGTCGGAAGTACTCAGTGGTGACCTTCTGGCAAGCTATCCCTTCTCTGCATCTGTTCATGAGGGTGCTCCTCTGGGAGAAGAAGGCAGGGATTACGATCATAATCTTTATTTGCCCATCCCCTTCTCCGATCAATGTAAAATAACCTATGAATGCGATTCACTGATATTGAAAAAACGATTCCCATTGAATGAAGACTACTACTGGCCGGATGTGTTTTATAATATCTGCTATCGAAAATACGGCCCCGGGACCTCCGTTAGAAGCTTGTCAGAAGAAGACCTTATTCAGGAAAATCCTTTAATACATAAAGTCAAGGAAATTCTCTTGGATGAACCGATCAAATCAGATTCAATTGCCAGGTTCAATAGTAAAATAAAACGTGATGACTCATTGGTATTGGAATTTTCAAAAAGGGAATCGGCCATAAATTATATTACTCTGAATTTAAAGGCAAAGGATAAGGAACAAGCCCTGAGATCCACCGTGCTAGCCATTTCATTTGATGGTATTCAAACGGCCTGGGTACCTGCCGGGGAGTTTTTCGGCACCGGGTATATATCTTCTGATCATAAAACCTGGATCAATGAAACGAGGGAAAATGGTGTGATGGAATCGAGATGGATAATGCCCTTTCAAAAAACCTGCCGAATAGTATTTATCAATCACGGTAAAGAAGATATTGAAATAAATGGCCAAACCGGGCTTATAAAATATAAATGGAAATCGAACAGCATGTATTTTGGCGCGGCCTGGCATGAATATCGCCACATTAAAACCAGGGATGAAGAAGGGTCAAAATTCGATATCAACTTTATAAACATAAATGGCAGGGGATTATATGTGGGAGATCAGATAACCCTTTACAACAATACCTATCACTGGTGGGGTGAGGGAGATGAGAAGATCTACGTTGATGGGGAGATTTTCCCCTCCAGCTTCGGAACCGGTTCAGAAGATTATTACGGTTATGCCTTTGGAAGACCGGAACCCTTCTCCCACCCTTTTCTGGCACAACCCATTGGCATTGGCAATTCGAATTGGGGGTTAACGGTTAACATGCGGCATCGGTCACTGGATGCCATTCCTTTCAATACATCAATTAAAGCAGATATTGAATTATGGCATTGGGCATCGATCGTCATGAATTATGCCCTCACTTCATACTGGTATGCGGATAATCCTTGTCAAATAAATATTGAACCCGATATTAAGGCTGTTCAATATCCGGTCATCAAGAGAAAAGAGGATTTCAACATTAAATAAATATTAAATTAATTCACAAATCACTCAAAAATGAAAAACCTGCTCAGACAATTCTTAAAACTCTGGTTTATCGGATATCTGTCACTGAACATATCTTGTCAGCCCGAACCATCTTTCTATACTGTTCATGATTTCCCTGAGGTTCCAAAAATAGATGCACATTTTCATTATTTTACCCTTGATCCGGCCTACATGGAATATGTCACTTCCCTAAATTTTAAAATACTTTCAATAAATGTAGATTCAGGCTACCCGGTGGATGAACAACTGAACATCTCGGAACAGATCCTCCGGGATCATTCTGAATCGTATGCTTTTCTGGGTACATTCTCATGTGAAAAATATGATCAGCCTGATTTTGCTTCAACCGTAATTGACCGGATCAGGGTTAGCATGGATAAAGGTGCTTCCGGCATCAAGATCTGGAAAAATATTGGCATGGAACTTCAAGACGGCAATGGAGCCTATGTGATGGCCGATAATCCAGCCTTTGAGCCTGTTTTTACATTTATGCAGGAAGAGAAGATCCCACTTTTAGCCCATCTCGGGGAACCCAGAAACTGCTGGTTACCCATCGATGAAATGACGGATGCAGGTGACAGGTCTTATTATAAAAATCATCCCCAATATCACATGTACCTGCATCCTGAGATGCCTTCATACGAAGATCAGATCAATGCAAGAGATAATCTGCTGGAAAGATTTCCGGATATTATATTTATCGGTGCCCACCTGGGCAGCCTGGAATGGAACGTCGACGAGCTTGCCGGAAGACTTGAAAAATTTCCCAATTTCAAGGTGGATATGGCCGCCAGAATTGGTCATTTGAGAAACCAGTCTACCGAAGACTGGGATAGGGTCCGAAACTTTATGATCAAATATCAGGACAGATTACTCTATGCTACGGATATGTCCATAAATGATTTAAATCCAACGGATTTTAATCGCAAAACAGAATCATTGTACAATTACTGGATGAATGATTGGATGTATCTGGCCACCGATACAACCATCAACGAGGTCAAGGGATTAAGGCTTCCCAAAAGCGTGATCGATAAAATTTATTACAAAAATGCCGAGTTCTTATTCCATGAAAATTAGTTTTCTCCGCGTCAAACTGTAATCATTTAACAACAAAAAACGCAAAATGTATCATTCCAGACTCAGAATAAAGCATAAAAGCATTGGATTTATTGGGATTTGGCTTTTTGTTTTAACATGCAGCATCTTATCCTCTAAAGCACAGGAAAGCATAACCTTCGGTACCCTGATCGATGAAATGTCCGACCTGGACCGCTTGACCTACCTGCCGGAACATAACTACCTAATGATACAGTATTCATCCTATGACCGGCGCAGTCAAACACCGGGTATGAGAGGCTGGTTCTATAATTCAGACGGATTTGGAGGAGAACCGATCCCCGGATTTGAACAGGTCATCATACCCCCCGACACCTCTGGTATCGGCACGTATTTAATCTGTGATATTGATGGCCCCGGTGCCCTTATTCGTTTATGGACAGCCGGGCTCAATGGCAGGATCAGACTTTTTCTGGACAAG
>CBDUCT010000429.1:0-3317 GCA_965365715.1 uncultured Cyclobacteriaceae bacterium
TGGGATTCTGCATGGACCGCCAGATCAATGGCTGTACCAACCGGGTTCAGGATACTGTGATCGGTAGCGATGGCAAGGCAACCCTGGGTTATATGACATCTATTGTCAAGGACAATGGGGAACAGTGGCGCTTCCGTGGGGAAAAAGTTAATGCCTATCAACTGGAACATGAAGAAATCATAGCATCAATCCGGGATGGTAATCCGGTCAACGAAGCCAGGCAGGTAGCTGAATCTTCACTGACAGCCATCATGGGCAGGGAAGCAGCGTATAGCGGCCGTGAAATAACCTGGGAGGAACTTATGAAATCAAATCAGGATTTTTCTTTAGCCAAATACGAGTTTGGTGACATGCCCTTGCCACCCGTTCCAATGCCAGGGAAATATAAATTTGTATAGATAGCTGAAAGAGTTTTGAATGGGAAAGACTAAATTTTGCATTGATTAGGGATAACTATAAATGTTTACCCCCCGTACTACACGGGTAATGATTCCTGATTCTGAAGGAGTGTCCGGATCTAGGCCCAGTTTTCTGGATGAGTAATATGCCAATATCTGAGCAGGAAGGATATAACATAACGTGAGAAATTCCTCATCAATGCCATCTGTTTTGTATCCCATATTGATACCGGTATCCAAATAATCAATATCCGGATATTGATCATAAATACCCATCAAATATTTCCCGAGCTTTTGCTCATGGATCTCCTTTACCAGATCTTTTTCAAACTTTTGAACATATTTGTCATTAGAGAACAGATATACAATAAGTGTATTCTTGTCCAAGACCGCCTTTGGCCCATGACGAAAACCAAGAAATGAATCATGTTTGCATATGATCTTTCCTAATGTCAGTTCTTGTAATTTTAGATGTGATTCGGAAGCAATACCTTCGAATGGGCCTGAGCCGAGAAATACAGCTCTTGAAAAATCCATTTCTGACACATCTTTCAGTTTATCAGCATAATTCTTTAGAATGTATTCTCCACACTGGAACAAAGTATTTATATATGGTTTCAGGTTAGTCATATCATTAATTCGTGAAACCAGTAATCCCGATAATAACATGGAAGTGAAGCTTCCGGTCATGGCCAATCCTTTATCGTTGGTTATTTCAGGCAATAAGATTATTCTTTGGCTGGATGTGTCACCATACCTAGCAAGATCCCCATGTGGATTGCAGGTAATAATAAGATGAGATACATCCTTACATATGCTATTTGATAGGTTGATAACCCCTAGACTCTCAGGACTGTCTCCAGATCGGGCAAATGAAATAATCAAAACCGGATCTTCCCGTTTGATGTAGCGTTCAGGGTGGGTGATCAAACTGGTTGAACTTATGGACCTGCAGAGTAAACCCGTATATTTCTGAAAAGAACCATGCAGAGTATCTCCTATATAAGCTGAGGTTCCCGCACCGGTAAGTATAATGCTTATTCCCGGCTTTTGATATATTTCTTCCAGGAAATCTGATATCGGTTCCCGGTATGCATTCATACTGTCCCATACCTTTCTCCATAAGAAAGGTTGGATAGATATTTCATGTGAAGTGAAATCATGATAATTTGAACCCTTATCCAGATAATTGGGGAGGCTTGAAATATCCATAAGCCGTTTTTTCAGATTATTCCTTTCACATATTAAAATATAATGTTATTAAACCAAATCAAAGCAAAAAGTAAAATTTATAAACTATTATTAAAGAGAAAATAAGCTTAATTCTTTCATAAAGTTTAATTTATTATTACATTTTCCTATAAAACATTTATTATTCATGATATATGCAGATTTTTATATTTAGATATTAGATATTAGATATTAGATCACATATAACTTTATATTTTTGGTTTTAAATGAGGCTATTATGGTTAATAAAATGAAATCCACTGTTCAGCGAAGAACTCTTATTCTTGAAAAACTGGAATCTGATGGGCAGGTTTTTGTTCCCGAATTAAGTGAAAGATTTCATGTGAGCGAAGTCACTATCCGGAACGATTTATTGCAACTTGAGAAAAAAAATACGTTGATTCGGGCCAGGGGTGGTGCAATTAAGAAAAGAGTTGGTGTTGATATTGAATTATCCAAAAAACATATGATCAATCTTGATCTGAAGCAGAAAATTGGTAAAAGAGCAGCAAAACTCATTGATGATGGGGATACCATAATCGTTGATTCAGGGACAACAACAGAGGAATTGGTTAAATGCCTGGATGAGGAAATTGGTCTGACTGTAATTACCAATGCCCTGAACATCGCCAATAGTCTTGTTATTTATGATAAGATTCATGTTGTTATGCCAGGAGGGTTTCTCAGAAAAGATGCAATTACCCTCATCGGAAGTCCTGCAGAGCGTACTATCAGGGATTATTTGTGTGATAAGTTGTTTCTGGGGGTTGATGGTTTGGATTTTGAATTTGGGATCACTACTCCTAATATCGAAGAGGCACATCTCAATAAAATAATGATTGAAATTTCGAAAAAGGTAATCGTCCTAACCGATTCAAGCAAGATTGAAAAACGCAGTCTGGCGGTAATATGCCCCCTTTCAAAAGTAGATATCCTTGTTACGGATAGCGGACTTAATCCTGAACATAAACTAAAACTGGAGCAATTGGGGATTGATGTTATTATTGCCTGATTTTTTATTAAATAAGCTGCAAAGATGCAGGGTATAATCCGTTATATCAATTTTTGGTATTATTCTTCAAAGAAACCCTGAATACCGGCAAAATACTTCATAAGTCTGAATAATTCTATCACAATATCAATGATTTCTACTACAAATAGCATTAGCGATTTCTTAGATTTGATAAGCATTGATTGTTAAAAAGATAAATTGAATAAAGAAATCGGATTAATTAATTAAGGAAAGATGTTTGTTCTGTAATTGATATTTCAATAAAAATTAAAATATATAAACATCTTATCTTATAAAACCTTGAATTATTTTATATGATTCCGTAAATTTCTTTAATTATTAAGGATACGCGTTTTATTTATAAAAAAAATAATGAAACGAAAATATATTTTTCTACATATACTATTCTTTTTGTGTTTTGTATTCGATTCATAACAAATATATATAAATAGATATACCACGGACACACATCCAATTCAAGTATGCCGTGTCTTTATTTCTTTTTAGAGCTTAATCTTTATAAGCCTTTATAAAACTAAATTTTTCATTATGAAAGAAAAACTACTACAACTTGCCAAGGTTCCAAGGATATTCAAGGTCTTTGGCTTTTTGGTGCTATGTTCAATGGCACTTTCTGCAAATTTGTTTGCTCAAGGTACCCTGATTAAAGGGGTTAT
>CBDUCT010000430.1:0-3314 GCA_965365715.1 uncultured Cyclobacteriaceae bacterium
GTTCGAATCTAAAGTGCTACCTCATGTTCAGAATGACAGGCCTACAGTATTCCTAGTGGCGGATAATATGAGACTGGATCAGTGGCCGATCATCGAGCCTTTTATTCTCGAATCTTTCAGGCTTGAAAGTTTGGAAACATATTACAGTATACTGCCAACTACAACCGCGTATTCAAGAAATGCCATTTTTTCAGGATTGCTGCCACTCGAAATGGCAAACAGGCATTCTGATATCTGGGTGGGGGAAGACCGGGAAGGCGGCAAAAATAACTATGAAGAGGATTTTCTCAAAAGGCACCTGGCATCTAAAGGAATAGATATTAAGGTTTCCTATAATAAGATCAAGAACCTTTCTCAGGGCAGAATGATGATTGACAATATACCCAATATACTCCAAAATGATCTTAGTGTTATTGTCTATAATTTCGTTGATATGCTCTCTCATGCCAGGACTGAAATGGAAATAATCCGGGAATTAGCACCCAATGAAGCGGCGTACCGATCAATAACCAGGTCATGGTTTATACACTCACCATTATATGAATCAATTAAAAGAATTGCAGATCATGGAGCCAAACTAATTATTAGTACCGATCATGGAACGATACGGGTAAAAAAACCTTTTAAAATTATTGGGGATAGAAATACAAATACCAATCTCAGATATAAAGTTGGCAAAAATCTGAATTTTGATGAAAATAAAATATTCTTTGTAAGGGATCCTGAAGTACTTCATCTTCCAAAAGTGAATGTATCCAGTGCTTATGTTTTTGCTATGGAAGACCTGTTCTTCGCTTATCCCAATAATTATAATTATTATGTAAATTATTACCGTGATACTTTTCAGCACGGAGGATTATCACTTGAAGAGATGATAATTCCAATAATTTCCCTAAATTCGAAATAATCTTCAATTTTTTATAATTTGGAAATCTACTGCCAGACAATTCAGGAATTGCCTGAGGTAACGGAGAAAATTATAAGCTACGGCAAAGAATACACTATTTGGGTACTTAAAGGTGACCTGGGAGCAGGAAAAACAACATTTATTCAGGAAGTGGCACGGCAAATGAATGTAATGGATAACATCAGCAGTCCTTCATATGCATTGATAAACGAGTACTTAACCCCCATACAGGAAAAGATATTTCATTTTGATCTATTCAGAGTAAAGAGCATATCTGAGGTTCTGGATTTAGGATTTGATGAATATCTTGATTCGGGTTTTCCATGCTTTATTGAATGGCCGGAGATAGCCGAACCACTTCTACCTGAGAAGTACCTGGAAATTTCAATTTTGAATCCTGAAAAAGAATTAAGAGTATTTAATATTAAGAAACATGGGTGAAAAGCATCGATCCGGATTCGAAGAGTTAGCTCAAGAATCAAAACTATATCCACAAGAATCTTTATTAAAAATAAAGAAACAGCAGAATACCCTTTACATAGGCATCCCGAAAGAAAATTCGTTCCAGGAAAACAGGTTGGCCATTACACCTGACGGCGTTAATTTATTGATTGAAAATGGCCACCAGGTACGAATTGAGACTGGCGCTGGAAAAGAATCCCGTTTTACTGACAAAGAATTCAGCGATGCGGGAGCTAAAATAGTCTATTCCACAGACGAGGTTTTTAAAACCGACATTATACTGAAAGTGGAGCCTCCTACTATTGATGAGATACAGCGTATGAATCCTGGAAAGGTGCTTATTTCTGCACTACAGTTAGGTAACCAGACCCCGGAGTATTTGAGGGCTATTAACAATAAGAAGCTCACAGCACTGGCATACGAGTTCATAGAGGATAAAGTGGGTGGCATGCCCGCTGTCCGCGCTATGAGTGAAATTGCCGGCAGTACGGTAATGCTGATCGCTGCTGAATATTTAAGCAATATTAATAATGGGAAGGGCATACTTCTGGGTGGTATAACCGGAGTTCCTCCTGCTAAAGTAGTGATCCTCGGTGCCGGTACGGTAGCAGAATATGCAGCCAGAGCCGCATTAGGCCTGGGTGTGGATATCCAGATTTTTGACAATAATATTTACAAACTCCGCCGCCTGAAACATACCCTGGGGCAACAGGTATTTACATCTACTTTTAATAATGTGCTTTTATCTGATGCTATCAAACAGGCAGACGTATTGATCGGAGCCATGAGGATAGAAAAAGGAAAAATGCAGATCATCATATCGGAAGAAATGGTATCAACAATGAAATCCGGTTCTGTAATCATTGATGTAAGTATTGATCAGGGTGGATGTATTGAGACATCTGAAATTACCAGCCATGATAACCCGATATTTACGAAATATGGAATTGTCCACTATTGTGTTCCCAATATAGCCTCGAGAGTACCTAGAACTGCCACTACAGCCTTTAACAATATATTTGTTCCGATGTTATTACAGACTTCTGATGAAGGCGGTATAGATGGAATGATATTTAATAATAAATGGTTTATGAGAGGCATATATGCTTATAATGGCTATGTAACGAATGAACATATTGCCAATAAATTCAGGGTGCCCTACAAAGATCTGAACCTTCTGATCGCAGCACAATTCTGATATTTACTGATCATGAATGATTTTGCAGAAGGACAGATCTTAGGGAATAACCCTAAAGATCTGGCAGACCGGAATTGTTCTCTCCCTGATCTTTTACAAGTTTTTTGATCTTTATTCCCAGGTACCCAAAAAGTACAGTCATAAAAGGGCTTATTATGTTGAAGAAACAATAAGGCAGATACGTAAGTGTGGCAACCCCCAGGACAGATGACATATAAGCACCACAGGTGTTCCATGGTACAAGAACTGATGTAACCGTCCCTGAATCTTCCAGGGTGCGGCTCAGATTTTCCGGTGCCAGGTTTCTCTCCTCGTAGGTGGAGGCGAACATTCTACCCGGAACAACAATAGCTAAATATTGGTCGCTGGCTGTCACGTTAAAAAAAATGCAGGAACCAGCTGTGGACCCGATAAGAGATCCGGTTGAATTCGCATATGATATTATGGATTTGGCAATCCTCTTAAGGAATCCGGCTGCATCCATTATGCCTCCGAAAATCATTGCACTTATTATCAACCATATTGTATTCAACATACCACTCATACCTCCAGTGGTCAATAATTCATTTACCTGGGCATTTGAGGTTTCTATTGTGATGGTGGTATACATGGCTTTCATGATACCAACATAAAAGGACTTAATCTTATCATTAGCAATACCTGAGACACTATGAATTATATCAGGTTGGAAAATAAGTGCAAATACTACCCCCATTAAAGTGCCGGCAAGAAGGGCAGGCAGAGGAG
>CBDUCT010000431.1:0-3309 GCA_965365715.1 uncultured Cyclobacteriaceae bacterium
CCCTTCCAACAAGATGTTCCCCCGGAAAGGAATGTTCCAGTTTTATCTCCTCACTGAAAATTTCCTCAATCAATCCATTTTGAAATCCTTTATAGGTGCTATCACTCATCTGTGTGGCATATATTGGAAGTCTCGGGTCATTCGTAGATTCCAGCCGGGAGACAACGCGGTCACTGATCCTGAAATTGTAAAATGAAAAAGATCCGTACCAGGGACTGAACAATTGACTGTTGTCACCATCTACCCCCCATTGAACGGCATTATGAACATTTGAAGTTAATAGTGGTTCTGCCAGGCATTCAGTAATTATATCTTCAGCAGTTGCCGGTTCAACATGTCGCATTCTCATTGACAGCCTTAATCTTAGTGAATTGGCGAACCGTAACCAGAGTTCAGGATCATCCCTGAAGATTGGATCCTGCCCTATCAATCCAACTGTCCCATCAGCTTGTTTCAGGGTTTCTATATCCATCCGCAGTCTCTCAATCATATCAAGATAAATAGTCTCCTGACTGTCATACACCGGCTTCATCTCACCGACAACGCCCAGTCCTCCTTGAAAATAGGGAATATCTCCAAATGCATCGGTTAATTTCGAAAAGGATAAAACGGCCATTATATCAGCAACAGCATATTGAAAAGCATTTTCCTTTTCCATACCAGGCCCCGTCAACAATAATATTTCGTTATAATATCTGATCAAAGATTGATATACCGTATTATATAAAGATTCATAGGTGCTTCCTGAGAGATCCTGCTCATATTGATCAATAAACCGTTCCACAAAAACGCCTGTGAATATATGTCCTATCTGACCGGCCATCTGGTAATCATAAGGCGTTAAACCACTTCTGAACTGGGCTCTGGCAGCAGTTGCAAAAAGATGTGCAGGATTGACATCCGAGATCCCATTCGGGTTAGTATTAATGTCTGAGAACCTGTCATCACAGGCGTTCAGGAGCAATATGAGTAAAAGACCCGTTATTATTGAAGTATTCCTCATTTTAGAACTTCTAATTAAAAACTTCATTTTCATATTTAAAAGCCAACTCTTAAATTAAATCCTATCGACCTGGTGGAGGGCAGTGTACTTTGCTCAATACCGTTCCCCGTATTACCACTGCTGTATCCAGCTTCAGGATCTATATGATCCGCCGGTTTATAGAAGAAATATAAGTTTCTTCCGGTTATGGCTAATGTCAGATTGGTCATTTTCCATTTCGACACCAGCTTGTGCGGGAAAGTGTAACTCAACATGGCCTCCCTGAGCCGGATACTTGAAGCATCAAGCACGGACTCGGTAATTATCCGGTCTCTATATGGGAGATAGCCCCTGTATGCCGGATCTTCCAATGGAATTGTATTGGGTTCGCCGGAATCTTCCATGACTCCTTCAAAAATATATCCGCCGGGTTCCACACCAGGGATTGGAAATCCATTTTCATGGGTTGCAAACCATTCTTCCCTGCCCTCAAGTGTTTCTGCATCCGTTCCCCATAACATTTTATATGTTTTTCCCCAGGAATAAATTTTGGCACCCATGGTCCCGTCTATCAGGAAACTCAAGGTAAATCCTTTATAACTGAATGAATTCCTGAATCCGAATATATAGTCAGGATTAATACTTCCATGGGATATCAGGCTATCACCTTGAATTGGCCAGCCCCTTGAATTTATCAGTCTGTTCCCATTGACATCTCTTTTCCAATCATATCCATAGATCAAGCCATATTCTTCTCCAGGTCTTGCCTCAATAGTAGCATGCCATGCAGAATTAAGGATGATTGAGTTGAGATCAGGATGTATACTTTTTACTTCGGAATTATTCTTTGTATACATTATTGTTGCATCCCAGTTAAAACCTGAGGGTCTGCTAATCAGCACAGCATCAATCTGAAGTTCGATCCCGGAATTCTGAACTTCCCCTGAGTTCAACACTTTGGAAGAATACGAAGTAGAAATGGGTATTGGTACGGACATGATCTGGTTTTCGGCAAGGCTGTAATAATATGTCAGGTTAAAAAGCAACCTGCTATCAATAAATGCAAGGTCGGTCCCGATTTCCCAGGTATGGTTAGATTCAGGAAGGAGATCCGGTGTTTTTAGTTCACCAGGTATACTCACCATGCTGTATGGAAGCGGCGATTGAATCACATTGTATACATTCTCTAATCTATACGGGCTCGTATCATTACCGGTAAGGGCAACTGATCCTCTTAATTTTCCGGATGAAAACCATTTTGGCAGACTGAATGTGTTCGTAAACAACCAGCTCAGGTTCAGTGAATAATAGTTGTATTGATTTTTGTCAGAAGGCAATGAAGAAGACCAGTCACTTCTGTAGGTAAGATCGAAGTAAAGCGCATCCTTAAAAGATATGTTTCCAAGTGCGTATATGGAAGCTACTTCATAACGTGAACTGTATTCATTGGTATAGAATTCACTAAGGTTGGAAATATTGTAATAACCAGGGATCTGTAATCCGGATCCCCATTGACTTATGCTTGTATATTTGTCAACCCGATAATTTCCACCCAGGCTAATCCCATAACTGAATTGCCCCGCGCTATTATCATAGGAAAGTAAAAAATCCGAATTCCATTCAGCCCGGTTATTCATACTATGGCTATATGTTCCTCTTCCGTTTGATGCAGTTTTTGTTCCTTTATTCGTCCAGTTTTTATCTTCAACTACAGCCTGGTCTAATCCGGATCGCAATAAAAGATACAGGTTTTCAGTAATGTCTGTTTTTACTGAGAAAGAGAACTGGTACCTGTCTCTGATGTCGTTATTTCCCTGGTTTTCCAGCATCCAATATGGATTACCAAAAGTTTCATCCAATAACCAGGTCTTCTCATTACCAAACTCATCCGTGGTATTTTCTTCAAGACTTTGAGCACTTATGTTCCGTGGTAAAATGGATAAGCTTAATGGAGCATTACCTCCATTTTCCATCAAAATGGGCCTGTTTTCAACATCATGTTGCACATAGGTGAATTTCGCATCCAACTCAAATATATTCTGTCTGGTAAATCCCCGTACGCTGAATGTCTGTCTCGACAAATTATTGGTGGGCATAATACCACTTGACCTTTGATCTGTTAGTGAAAGCCTTAAGGATGAACTTTCATTTCCAAGTTCTTCTGCTCCTTTTATTGCTTTTTGTAATAATGGAAATGCAGAAAAACCTACTACTAAAATTACCACTAATGCAATTATTGCAGTGGCTGTTGTTAAAGATACTTGCCCTCTTTTTTTCATTTTATCATATTTAAATATTCTTTTTTCTTAATGGAATATAATATTTAA
>CBDUCT010000432.1:0-3279 GCA_965365715.1 uncultured Cyclobacteriaceae bacterium
CTCATCATATAGGGTACGGTCAAGTTTTTCCCAGATGGCATTTGAAGCTGAGATAATTTTATCCAAATCTTCCAGGGAATTCATCTTCGTGAAATAATAATAGTCAAATCCAGTACTCTGGAAAAAGCTAAATTCATAAGGGTAGTCGTTTTCCTTAAAAAGTCTGATGATTTCTTTTAGGGAATTTTCGAAATTGCCAACCTCTTCTGATTTAACAGTAATTTTAGTGGCCATCCACAATCTTTTTTCAGCGGATTGGGAAAATACTACGCTTGTCATAAACATGACAAGGACAAATAAAAATAGTGCTTTGGTCTTCTGCATGGTAAAATTTAATTGGTTAGTAATTCCAAAACACTTTATAGAATTTATAAGTTCCCATATGCTTTGAAAACAGAAGCTTTTTTGTAAATTGATTGTTGATTTTTTACAAGTTAATAGTAAAGTATCAGTGACTGATAAATAAATTATCATTTTCAAAATTCCTTAATACAATTTACCCCAAAACCCTAAATTATGAAAACAGCAATTATTACCGGTGCTTCTTCAGGTATAGGTGAAGCCACAGCACATGCACTAGCAACAGAAGGTTATGCCGTCCTACTGGCAGCAAGATCACTGGACAAACTGGAAACCCTTAAATCAGATCTATCGTCAAAGGGATTTAAGGCCCTTGCAGTTAAAGCTGATGTAACCAAAAGAGATGAAATGAAAGCCGTAGCCAAGGTGGCTCTGGATGAATTCGGTCGTATTGACGTATTGATCAATAACGCCGGAATTATGCCATTATCTTTTCTAAAAAACCTTCATGAAGACGAATGGGAACAGACCATAGATGTGAATATCAAAGGCGTTATGAACAGCATATCGGCTGTATTGCCTGCCATGATGGAACAGAAGGATGGTCACATCGTGAACATTTCTTCTATTGCCGGAATTGGCGTATTTCAATCGGCAGCTGTATATTGCGGCACTAAATATGCCGTGGAAGCCATTACAGAAGGTATTCGGCTGGAACTTACCGTTCCATACAATATCCGTGCTACCTCTATCCGTCCGGGTGGTGTAGAAACAAACCTTATGAGCACCATTACGGATCAGGAAGTATTTGCAGCCTTTGAGCCTATGATGAATTCCGTAAAATTTCTTCAATCAGAAGATATTGCAAAAGCGATCGTATACGCTGTCAAGCAGGATCCAAATGTAAGTGTTGATCATGTTTGCGTCAGACCGAGCAATCAATTGATGTGACCAGGTAACATAAAATAAAAAAGAACCGGAGCTGGAATTTCCGGTTCTTTAAAAAATTTTTTGCTTGTACTGGCCTATCTATACGTTGATCCAGAATTTGGGGTGATAAAAGAAATCCCTGCTTGGCCGGAGCAATCTATTTGTGGTTGTAACAGATTTTAACCAGCGACTTCTTGTCTTTGAAGGATATACAAAGCTTTTTGTTCGCGGGATGTCTTTGGGTAAAGCCACAGGATTATAGTATCCATGATCGATATAATCCTTTTCTAATCTGACATAATTTCCTTTAATAAATACATTGTTTTCAGGAACTCGGGGAAAATTCATATACCCGCATGTTGGTATTAAAACAGTATTCAAAAGGTGGGTTGATTCGAATGGTAAAATTTTTTAGACAATGAATGTAGTTTTCAACACCTTATTACGACATACCTTTTGAAGATTATTGATCAATACATTGAAAGGTGGGTGTACCCAATTTTAATATCAAAAACTCAAACATTATGATACACTTTATCAATACAATAAACATGAAAGGTATTTTAGGAATAGCATATCTGTATGCAATTTTAAATCTCAATGTCTATGGACAACCTTCAGTTGAACGGTTGTATATGGCAATTGAACTCAACAATGTACTTTGCGGTTATTCAGAAATTACAGTCTCAGACAGTACAGGCAATCAGGGCGTTTTCAAATCTATTGAGCAAAATGTTTATATCAGCTTCCATATTCTTGGCAAAGACATTACCCAGTACCAGAAGTTCAGGTATCTCATTGACCCGGAAAGCGGAAACTTCATCTTTCACGATAGCCACATTGAACAGGGAGAAGTGGTCATGGGTAACACTGTCAGGGTAGAGGGAGACAGCCTGGTGATTTTATCAGCAGGAAACAGAGCTTCCGTATTTATACCCGAAAATACCATCTTACCCAACACTCACTTATATCCATACCTGCTCAAAGATTTTGGTAAAGATGGTGTCACAGAAAATACATACCAGGTCTATGATTTCCGAAGTGGGGCAATATCGCCATTAACCTATAAGGGCCTTGGCACAGAGTCTCTGAAACTATCAAATCGAACTTATCAGAGCCTTGTCCTGGAAGAAACAAATCCGGTTTCCGGCAAAGGCTCAAAGTTGTGGATCTGCAAAAATACGGGTATGCGATTGAAAATGGAATCACCACAAAGGTTGACCATGTACCTTTCGGATGAATCCGTAAAAGACAAAATAAAAACCGGAAATTGGGATGAAATATTGTTTGTCCAAACAAATGCTTCCATAAAAGATCTGAAAAAGATACGGCATATGAAAGTCCGGGTCGATCTTGTCGCCGAACCGAACAGCACTATTCAGGATCTGAATGTACCCGGACAAGTGTTTACAGGTAGTGTGGAGGAAGGAGAGATTCGTGGAATCTGTGAAATTGCTCATGAAAGATATGATGGGATGAACGCCCCGTTTTTCCCCTTCAAACCTAATCCTGAAGATAAAATCGATTCATATTTGGAAGCAGGCAATAACATCGAGTCAGATGATCCGGTACTTGTCGGCAAGGCTTTGCAGATCACTGAAGGATCAGAAAACGTCTGGGTAGCGGCATGTCGTATCAGCCGTTGGGTAGCGGATAACATTGAGGGCTCTATCATAGATGGCTCAGCTCGTGATACCTATGACAGAGGTAGCGGACTGTGTGGGGCCCAGTCATATTTAATGGCTGCTATGTGCCGGGCTGCAGGAATTCCCTCCAGGGTTGTCTGGGGTTGCATGTATACCCCAAAGGACGGTGGCAGTTTTGGGCATCATGCCTGGAATGAAGTATTCATGGGTGACAATGGTTGGATCCCGGTCGATGTGACTATCCATGAAACCGATTACGTAGATTCCGGGCATATCCGTTTGGGCGTTTTAAATACCCCCAGGACAAGCATCGTTTACATGGAAATTTAAATACTTGAGTACAGTGTAGATTATTCGGAATCGACTTTCACATCTTTGAACATAAATGGATTGTCTCTGAGCC
>CBDUCT010000433.1:0-3270 GCA_965365715.1 uncultured Cyclobacteriaceae bacterium
AGAATTGAAATATCCACTCATTTTCAGGTTATCAACCGTTTTATCCGAATGAGGAATAGTTACGGACATATCACTGATGCCAAAATTTACGATTATTTCTGGCTGAGAATATCTCAGCGGCCCTTGGATACTGCCATGGAAGTATAATTCGCCTTTTTTCAGGTTATCAATTCCCTCAGATGTAAATATCAATTTTGTAAACCGCATGGATTCATCATTGGCCTCAATTTCAAGGTCAATAAAACCCTGATCATCCAACTGAACCTGACCAGTGATGTCAAAAACTGCTTTATTCAGACTCAGCTCACTCTGGCTTATCTTAACACCATTGGATTGGATGAAGTATGACAGATCAGCTTTCCAGGTCATATGTTCATCCTTCAGGCTGATCTTTTCAGTAAAAATGACCTGTTCAATATCGATATCCATATCCAATATTGCCTGGATGGAATCCTCTCTGATTTGCAAGGAGGCCTTTGTTGTACTAATTTTCACATGGTGCCGACGGCAAGTGATCATTCGAAGTAAGTCAATATCGATATTTCTCAAGGTTATCATATCAACACTTAAAAGCAGGTCATCAAGGCTGAACATAGAGCCCCGGACCTGATCAATTTGTTTTTCCTCAGGTGGATTCATCTGAAATGCCCGTTGGAAATTAAATGTACTATCTTCATATTCTACCAGGTTGATGTGGCCATCCTGTATCCTTATACCTGAAACATCAATATTATTTCGTAATAATTCAAGAATATCGAATGAAACAAAAATCTTCGAAAATATTAATATAGGTTCATATATAGAATCCTGCCTTGCCCTGGGAACTTCGAAGTATTTAGGATTGATCAGGGATAATGATACATTCGGAAAGCTGGCAAAAGGGGCAATATCTATATCTTCGAAATCCAACTCCCCATTCGTACTGGAATTCACAGATAAGAGTAATTCCCGGCCTATATCATCCTTTTTCAGGTAAATTATAAAAGTAGTGATTGTTACCAGGATTATAAGGCATAGTAAGAAGAACAAAACAATCTTCAAAAGACGGAGAATGATGGATTTTCTTTTTATGGATTTGACTTCATTCATGTATTATCTGACATGTCTGGAAACACCAATCCGGTACTTCATATTTGTCACCAGGAATCCGTATGCCAAATCTAGGTAATATATCGTTATTAATGAGAGGCTGAGAAATTTTTAATCTTTAAATATGATCAGTTATGATATCCAGTTCATTGCCAAGCTGTGAAATCACCTCTTCAGCAAATCCGGTACCAGCTTCCGTATCAAAATCCCAAACCGCATTTACCCCTTCTTTAATAAATGATTCAACCTGGTCAGGGTATTCAGCGACAGTAACAATGTATTGTATATCACCTTTATATTGCCTTATCAGACGTGCTATACCGATATTCTCCTCATATTCCCTCTTAGCCAGCAGAATAAAGCTCATATTATTTCCATGCGATTCTATCCAGAAATCCTCACTGGTAGCATCTGCGAGGATTACATTTCTGCCTTCAGCCAGGTGGCGTTCAACCACCGTTTGATCAGAATCCGTTCCAATCAATACATCACCATATTTCTCCCTGAGGGTATCATATGCCCCTGTACCCAGGCGGGCCATTCCTATAATGGCGATCTTAGCTGGGCCACAATCGATAGGCAGGTCCTCCGGCAAAGGCTTTTTACGCTCAAAACGGCTTAGAAATCCTTTACGTTTGCCAAATATCTTTCTTGCATGTTTATTAACCGGGGCCGCTATTATAAAAGAAAAAGTCAGGGCCAGTGATATAATGACAATCCAATCACTGCTCAGCCAGCCATTTGCAAAGGCGATGGACCCGATGATCAAACCAAATTCACTGTAATTGGCCAGGTTAAAAGAAGCAAATGCAGAAGTTCTTTTTCTCAATCTGAAAGCAGAAAGTATCAAGAAATAAAGATCTACCTTTATAATTACGGCCAGTGCCAGCACAAAGGCAGCTAAAATCGTGACATACGAGATGTCACCAACCGTTCCTATGCTCAGGAAAAATCCAACAAGTAAGAATTCCTTAAATCCATTCAGACTTTTAGACATGTCGGTGGCAGATGGATGTGAAGCCATTAACATGCCAACAATCAGGGCACCCAGATCCCCTTTCAGACCCAGGAAATTAACTAAGGCATAGGCTCCAAAGGCCAGGCCGAATCCGTATAAGATCAGAAGCTCAACCTGCCCTGCTATGGACATTCGCTTCCTGAAAACCGGCCTTAAAGGTATCAATGCCAGTAATCCCAGTGCCCATATTGAAGGTATCTTGCCCGTTGACATAGCCAGGAAAATCACAGCAATAATGTCCTGCATGATCAGGATACCTATAGCTACCTGTCCGTAGCGGGAACCCATTTCCCCTTTTTCCTCCAGCGTCTTTACAGCAAATACTGTACTTGAAAAACTGAGCGCGAAAGCGATCAGAAACGCTGTTGATAAATTTACATCAGCAAATAACGCAAGCCCGCTAAAACTAATCCAGAAGATTAAGATTCCAAATATTGCTACCACTGCCAGCATATGCAGGCTGGCTCCTGCCCATACATAAGGTTTTAAAAGGGATCTGACATTCAGTTTCAACCCTATGGTGAAAAGCAATAGAGTAACGCCCAGATTACCAATCTTGGTCAAAAATACCGGATCAGATATCCCGTAGATATTTAATACAAAACCACCGATCAGGTATCCCACCATTGGTGGTAAGCCTATCCTGACTGCGAGCAATCCGAATATCAATGCAGGGCCGATCCAGATCAATTCTTCCATGGAACTAAATGATTGTATATTCTATCATCAGCAATTAAACTAATATGGAGTTAGAAACTCCTGGAATCAGGATCAAGTAGAAATGATATCCTGATATAGTTAGCAATATAAATGATTAATTGGCTTTGCAGGAAGAAAATGAATAAAAATTGTTACCTCTTATCCGATTCGTTCCGATCGATCTTAAGGGTATCTGTACTCAATGGTCTGGTATAATGATCCGGCCCCATTGAATTACGCATATAATAGGTAACACCCGGTTCTGCAATATTAAAGTTCGGCATGGGATCCGTAGAGTATGGCCTTGCGATAGGCATGTTGTATTTATCCAGGGAGGAATCCTGTTCCCATGGATCTGGCATTATTCTCAGTTCTAAAGTATCGGTCGCTAGCAGAGGATCAGCGAAAGGCAATACCAATAGATCATCCCCGAAAGATTCCCCTTTGGCCGGCTTTTTTCGTTC
>CBDUCT010000434.1:0-3261 GCA_965365715.1 uncultured Cyclobacteriaceae bacterium
GCTTTTATGGGAAGACCTGCCCGGTTCATATTTACTGGCATCACCTGGACCTTACGGTTACTCGATTTTCAGGGAAGAAACTTCCACCTGTTGATAAATCAGCCAGGATCCTGGAAAGAGATACCTACTCCCATGAACAGATCAGTTTTGGATTTTGGGCGGGAGATGATAATATGCCGGAGCCGATGTATTATTCTTATACCTATCCTTCACCTGATTCTTTAGATAGTCAACCTCTAACTCCTCCTCAGGCCTGGTGGCAGGATAGTAATGGGAGTCCTATGGCATTGTTACGCTATGAGGATGTCAGGAACTCCGAAAATCCCGCTGCCACTTTACTTGACTTTCTGGAAAGCGCATATCAGGCCGGGGCTAAGCTGGCTGGTTGGAAAATTGAAGAATTGACAACACCACCTCTGGAAGAAATTTAAGTTATATTAGATTTTTTGAATTAATTAAGTGTAAATAATATGTATGTAAAAAGAAGATACAGCTTCTGGATGACATTCAACTGGTCGAAGTGGCCATTTATAATTGGAATTTTTTATAATCTTCTAATTTGTGGCATTTCCTATTTTTCCGGCATTGATCTGTCCTTACCCTGGGGACCTTTGGGGGTAATAGGTATTGCTGTAGCATTTTATCTTGGTTTTAAAAACAATAGCTCCTATGACAGAACCTGGGAGGCCAGAAAGATCTGGGGAAGTATTGTGAATAACAGCCGAACTTTCGGAGCCGCAGTGATTGCATTTGTACAGGGAGTCAAGCAGGAAGAAATCAGAAAAGAATTAATCTACAGACATGTTGCCTGGATGACGGCGCTGAGACATCAACTCAGGCTAAGTAAAGAATGGGAACACACTGAAAATCGTCTCAATGGAATATATGCGCCTATAGTGTGTGAGGATTATAACAATAAACTGGATAGCGAACTAAGCCAGTACATCTCTAAAGGTGAAATTGAACAACTGGAAGGAAAAACAAATAAAGCAACCCAGATCCTGAAAAATCAATCCGAAAGATTACAGGAAATTCGGGATAAGGACTATTTTGATGATTTTCGACATATGCAATTGCATCAATTGATAAGCTCTTTCTATACGGACCAGGGAAAGTCGGAACGTATTAAGAATTTCCCCTTCCCGCGTCAATATGCATCTGTCACCCTGTGGATCACACTTGTTTTCACAGCCTTGATACCCTTTGGTTTAATGGACATTATGGTAGGTAAAGAACCATGGATGATCTGGATCTGTCCATTTCTGGGAGGGCTTATTACCTGGGTCTTCTATTTAATGGAGAAGATTGGAGACTACTCAGAAAATCCATTTGAAGGCACTTACAACGATATCCCAATAACCTCTATATCCAGAGCAATAGAAATTGATATGAGAGAAATGATTGAGGATACCGAAGTGCCGCCTCCCATCAAAGATTCAAATGGATTTTTAATGTAATATTTATGAGTACCTCTGGAACTATACCCGCACGGTTGAATAGTTCGTTTTCAGTTTCAATAGTTTACTAATGGCAACAAAGAATACTATGACTGCCAAAAGGACCACCGTGGTAGTTATAATAAAGTGATTATCAACGCCTGTCAAACCAATAGGTTTGTGTTTAAAACTGCCAATGACATCTGACCACCAGTATGAGAAATTGATAATATCGAACGTAACATGCGCAATTATACCAGGGAGAAGCGAATTGGTCGCATAAGCCAGTAGTCCGATCATGAAGGAGATGATGAAGATCCCTAATATAACACCACTCGCCCAGGCCTGATGCAAATGAACCACAACGAACACCAGGGAGGTAATTGAAATTCCAACTACAGGTCCATATTTTTGTTCCAATGGTTTTTGCATGTAACCCCTAAATCCCATTTCCTCGCATATCCCAGCCACCATTGATGCCATTATGATTATCGACCAGGACATCCAAGCTGGCATGTCATTCAGGTATCTGGAAGTTTTAAATATTTCAGGTTGGAATTCATAGATGCGAAAGGTCAATGAAAAGCCAAAATGAAGTATTAAAATTATTGAAATGCCAGCGATCAAGCCCCAGGTCCACACAGGTCTTTTCAGATTGTTTTCCCGCATGCAAGTACGGCGAAAAGCCTGGGTGTTTTTAGGATTCCATTTACCACTGAAATACAACCATATAAGAATGAGTAATATACCCATGGTAATTACAGACCAGGGAGCAGGAATATAGCTAAAAAGCAGAACCCAGAGGCCAATGCCCACAGAGCTGACACCGAAACCTGTTAGTATTGAGCGAACGACCAAAGGAACCTTCATCCAGAATCGTCCGAAAGCATTTGAAGGATAATTTGAATTATTTAGTTGTCTCATGATTTTAAATTTTTAGATGAAGCAACTAATATCTTATCCATTTTAACCATGGTCGACCGAAATCAGGATGTCGAACGCATTTGTTAAGTCGATTTTCGGAATTCGGTGGGTGTTTGTCCTGTTTCTTTTTTGAATGCCGTATTGAAAGAAGATTTAGAATTGAATCCTACTTCATACATCACCTCGAGCACCGTCAATTTATCATCTCCGGATTCTTTCAGGATCTTTTGAGCTTCCCGGATTCTGAAAGAATTAATAAAATCAAAAAAGCTCTTATCAAATGATTGATTGATTACCTGTGACAGGTGCTTTGTAGATATAGAGAGTTTTTCAGACAAATCATTAATACTCACCTGAGCATCCAGGAAGGGTTTTTCGGTATTACACAAATCCACAAGTTGCTTTTTATATCCTTCAATTTGATCTGGTGTCAGATTCGAACCCAGGTATTTGGTTGTTTCATTTTGAGCAATACCTGCAAAAATTTCCGGTTGCCGGAGCGCTTTCAGGATCACCCTGTTCACGAAGTAAAATATAAATAAAAGCAAAAGGACTAAGGACACAATAAGTACAGATCTGTTTCCGGCAAGGGCTATGAAATTGTGAACCAGTGATACAACCAGAAGAATGCCAAAGGTATTGAGAGAGAAACTAAGCCAATCCAGATTGATCTGATCTATTTGAGAATATTTGTTCTTAATGATTTCTCGATATTTCCAAAGTGATTTGTAGGTCAGCCCCAGATAAATAAAGACGTGGGCATATAATAAAACACTGACGAGGTAGAACGGCCATGGAAAATCGTTTTCAAGGATTTCTTCCGGGGTATTAGGTGAAATGTTCTTTGAGAAAAGGAGCGAACCAGTAAGCAGCAGGTAGGGTATCAGATGCAGGAAGTGTT
>CBDUCT010000435.1:0-3242 GCA_965365715.1 uncultured Cyclobacteriaceae bacterium
GAATATCCTTCAGTTCATTCCCCTCTTCTTTCAGATCATTTTTGATCTTATTTTTTACTGCTCTCGAGTCGAAGGAAACTTCATAATCTTTTGCTGTGCCCTGCATTTTTAAAAAAAGGCTGGGCGGCCCGGAACCATTTTCCACTATTTCCCCATACCTTGAATCGCGATCCGGCCTTCTGAACTGATCAAGTGGAATCCTGAAGTGATAATCAATATCCTGGTTGAAGGTATGTGTTCCTGAAACATAAATATGATAGGCATTCGAAATAATTTCCATTTCCGGAATAATCACCTGCCTGTCTATAATCTGGATATCATTCTTTAACTCTGAAAAATGAAGTTCTGCAAGATCCTCTTCCTTAACATATTTTGACAGGTTCTGCATGGGTTCAAAATCGATTAGCTCCCCACCCTGGATACGTGCTTCAATGAATGAGGTCAGGGTATTACTATAAAACTTCAGGTTATCATCTAAAACGAAATAGGTATTAACATCAGCATAGATCTGTCCCTGGAGATGGTGGCTCATTAGAAATTCCTGTTTAAAGTTATTAAAAACATAGAAAATGCTGTCTATATGCAGACCGGATAGTTTTCCATCCACAAGAAATTCTCTTTTCACAGGTGATTGCGCATTGATCGATCCACTCAGGATAAGGTCTCCTCCCATGGTATATAATGTGAGGTTATCCACTACTGCTTTCTGGTTAATGATTCTCAGTTTTCCGCTTGCCTTTTCTCCGTTAAACCGCTTAAAGGTAATCTTGTCGACCACACAGTTGAAATCTATATCCAGTTTTGGGGAAATGGCCAGGTGGAATGTTTCACTTTCGTTTTCAGTAACTCCGTTTTCACCCTCTTCCGTAAAATCGAGTGTTAATAGCTCATTTAGGTTCAGATTATCGGATTCCAGGTCAGCCATTATTTTGATCGGATTATCCCGGTAAAAGATATAGGATATAATATTTCTAAAGAAACCGGAAATCTCAAAATCACTCTCTCCTATCTGTCCACTGAAATTTCGGATAGCCAGGTCCAGATTATTGAAGTAGAAATCACCATTAAATTTTCTGAATTCAATGGGGCTGTATTTTGTTTTGAAATTTACTTGTTTCAGGGAAAGGTCACCTGAAGCCTTAACACTATTGGTTTTTTTATTCTTCAAATCATTGATACGGCCTGTCAGCCTGATGTCAAACTCGATCTCACCATCCCCGGATTCAAATTGTTTTACGGGGAAAGTAGCCAGAAAAGAAGTAAGATCAATATTTCCTTTAAGATCCAGGGAAGTGGTTAATTCCTTGAAATTCTGGATGCTGAGATCTCCATTTATTTCATTTTTACCTATAAATCCACTAAAATTCTGGATTCTGAGGATAGATGATGCAAGACTTTTCTCCTTTCCATTCGAATAGCTGCCGGTAAAATATAAATTCTTAAACGAACTTTTATATCCCGGATAATAGAACTCCACATTATCGCAGTTGAAATCAGCATGCAGGGCAGGTATTTTGCCATTGCTGAAATCACCTGTAATATTTCCCTTGAACGTAATCTTGCCTTTGCTCTTATATTCTGCCAGCTTCTTCCTTATGTCTTTTGGCAGAACAGCGACCACTGCCTCCACATTATTTTTAACCGATGTGACATTCAGGTCGATAAATTTGGCATCTCCGGTAAGGATATAACCATCCAGTTGATACAATTGACCATTTAGCTTAAGATCTGTCTCATCAAATTGAACCATCTGGCTGTCAAGGCTATAGGTAAATTCCGAAGACAAACCGATGAGCTGATCTTTAACATACGTGGTCTTTTTAATATCAATCTTATTTTTTGTGACTAAACCCGACAGGTTGATCAATAGCTTTTTCCCCTCAACTTTAAGGTTATTTCTTAGTTTTTCGGTTTCAAGGTATATATTTACGTCGTTTTGCAGATCAATATAATTGATCCTGACATTTTCAAAGACAATATTCGGAAGATTCAATTCGCGTTGACCATTAACAGAGTCCTTTCTGGAATAACGGATAAATTCATAATTCTTCTCTCCATTTTTTCCCCTTCCAATGTTGAAAGTCGCATCACTTACCTTAAGCGTACTGATTTCATAATTTTTAAAGATTATGTTCAGAATATCAAAACTGATCAGCATATGATCGGCATCACAAAGGTATTCCATGGTAATATCAGCTGATTCATAGATTTTTATATCTTGGAGTTTAAAAGAGACCATCGGGAAATTCTCCCATAGTTCAAGCTCGATCTTCTTGACCTCGACGGGAGTTTCCAGGTACTCATTGGCTTCCTTAACAAATAATGCCACCACTTCATTTCTATAAAAATAAAGAACAGTCATAGCAATGCCGGTAATGAGGATCAACACAGCCAGGATGAGCAAAACAATATTTCGGATCTTTTTAACCACTTTACAGGGGTTCAACTACAAATTTGCAGTAATATTATATAATTACCACAGAACATAGAGCAAGAATCTTTCCAAATTTTTTCGGAAAAAAGAAAATTACGGAAGACTGCTTTAGGATTCTTTGAATTAAATTTATATCTTTATTACGCATATTGCGTTATACATTATGCGTTATATAACTTGCGCAAAATATATATTATGAGGAAACTCAACAACCCTTTTATAATTACAGGGTATCACAGTCCGGCATATTTTTGTGACAGGGATAAGGAACTTCGATGGTTAGGGGATCAGATTAAAAATGAGCGGAATGTTGTTTTATATTCATGGAGACGAATGGGAAAAACTGCTTTAATCAGGCATTTTTTCCAAAGGATCAAAAATGAGTTAAAAATCGAAGGTGTTTTTGTTGATCTCCTGGGCACCACCTCAATTACGGATGCAAACAAAAGGATCGCATCAGCAATCATTTCGCAATTGGGAGATCTCAAACGAGGAATTGGACAGCGGCTAATAACGTTGATGGGAGCCGTAGGCGCCACTCTGGGAGTTGATCCATTAAGTGGAATGCCGTTGATTTCTTTTGGATTAAATACAAATCAAAAAAGTGTTTCTGATTCACTTGAAGCTATAAGTACATTTCTGGTTGATCATAAGAAACCAATCGTTGTTTGTATTGATGAGTTTCAGCAGATCGTGAACTATCCGGAGGGAAATGCAGAAGCTACTTTCAGAACATGGGCACAAAATTATCCGTTGATTAGATTCATTTTCAGTGGAAGTCACCGGGAAATGATGATCTCAATGTTTA
>CBDUCT010000436.1:0-3232 GCA_965365715.1 uncultured Cyclobacteriaceae bacterium
TGCCCGAGACTGATCTATATAGTTTCCTGGAATATGCCCGAGACTGATCTATATAGTTTCCTGGAATATGCCCGAGACTGATCTATATAATTTCCTGGAATATACACGAGGCTAAATTATTTTGTTTCATCCAATATACCCGAGGCTGTACTAATTGGTCACCTGGAAGATCTATTAAAACAGATGAATACATTTGCCTAGAATTTGGTCAGCTCTGGTTTTTTCATTTTTATAGAATGGATCCCGGGGTGATTTACATAATTTCCCGGATTAATCCCTAGGCTGATTTATGTGTTTCAATGGAATATTCCTCAGGTTGTATAATATAGTTTCCTGGAATTTTTGCAAGGCTGAACTTTAAGTTTCCCGGAATTTCTCCGAAGCCGATTAATCCGACAATCAGTAATTTGATCGCCATTGATATAAATAGTTCCCCGGTAGGTTTACGAGGCATTATTAATTCATCTGAAACCCTTAAAGTTTACCTAATATTACTTATTTTTATTACCCATTTAAACTTTTTAATTATACATGTCGGCATTTTTATTTGGACTGGATATCGGTAGCTCCTCTGTTAAGGCTTCCCTCCTTGAAATAGAAACCGGAAAGGTAGTTTCATCAGCCACCTCGCCTGAAAAAGAGATGGAAATCATGAGTGATTATCCGGGATGGGCAGAACAGGATCCGGAAACCTGGTGGCATCACGTCAAAGAGGTTGTACATAATCTTAAATCGAAAACAAACTTTAACCCCGGAGATATAGGAGCAATAGGAATTTCATATCAGATGCACGGACTTGTTTTGATCGATAAAGATAAAAAAGTGTTGAGACCATCCATCATCTGGTGTGATAGCCGGGCCGTTGAGATTGGCGACCGGGCATTTGAATCACTGGGAGAAAAATTGTGTCTGAGCCATATGCTTAATTCACCAGGGAATTTTACAGCCTCAAAACTGAAGTGGGTAAAAGATAATGAACCAGATATCTACGATAAAGTATATAAATTCATGCTTCCTGGTGATTTTATTGCTATGAAACTTACGGGCGATATCAGGACTACCGCATCAGGCCTTTCAGAAGGAATATTGTGGGATTTTAAAGAAAATGATTTATCTGACCTGGTTATGAAACAGTATGGTCTTAACCATGACCATGTACCGGAATTAACACCAACATTTTCTGTTCAGGGTACTTTATCTTCTAAAGCCGCCGAGGAACTGGGGCTTGCGGAAGGAATACCCGTAGCCTACAGGGCAGGAGACCAGCCAAACAACGCATTCTCATTAAATGTACTGAATGCTGGTGAAATAGCTGCCACGGCCGGGACATCGGGTGTTGTTTACGGGATCATCGATGAAGCGAATTATGATCCCGGATCAAGGGTTAACACCTTCGTACACGTTAACCACAAAACTGAAAATCCCAGTTATGGGGTCCTTTTATGTATTAACGGTACGGGTATTCAGAATAGCTGGCTAAAGCATAATACGGGTGATATGGACTATCCGGAAATGAACCGGCTGGCATCTAATATTCCCATTGGGTCGGAAGATTTATTTACTTTCCCATTTGGGAATGGTGCTGAGCGGGTTCTGGGAAACAAAGATATAGGCGGCATTAGCTATGGCCTGAATTTCAACAGACATACCAGAGGACACATGCTGAGGTCAGCCCAGGAAGGAATTGTTTTTGCCCTCCGTTTTGGCTTTGATGTAATGAAGGATATGGGCATGAAAATGAATATAGTTAGGGCCGGGGAAGCGAATATGTTTTTAAGCCCCGTATTCAGGGAGGGTTTTGTGCATACCAACAATGTAGTTGTTGAATTGTACAACACAGATGGGAGCCAGGGTGCAGCCAGGGCAGCTGGCGTTGGAGCAGGATTATATAAAGATTTTGAAGAGGCTTTCAAAGGGCTAAAGGTAAAACAACGCTTTGAACCTGATCAAAAGTTGATAGACCAGTATGAAGAGAAATATCAAAAGTGGTTGAATATATTAAATAAAAAAATATTATGAGCAATACGTATTTCAAAGGAGTGAACAAAATTGTTTTTGAAGGAAAAGAATCTGATAACCCATTCGCATTTAAATATTATGATCCCGAAAAAGTGGTTGCCGGGAAAAAGATGAAGGACCATTTCAGGTTCGCCATCGCCTACTGGCATTCATTCTGTGGTACCGGCAATGATCCGTTTGGTCCGGGTACCAAAGTATTCCCCTGGGATGCCAGTGCCGATCCGCTTATACGGGCTAAAGATAAAATGGATGCAGCTTTCGAATTTATTACAAAAATAGGGGCACCTTATTATTGTTTCCATGATTTCGATCTTATCGAAGAGGGTAGTTCCCTTTCTGAATCTGGGAAGCGTCTCAAAACAATCATCGATTATGCGAAAGAGAAGCAGCAGGAAACAGGTGTAAAACTATTATGGGGGACTTCGAATCTGTTTTCAAATCCACGTTTCATGAATGGAGCTGCCTCAAATCCGGAGTTTTCTGTTGTAGCCTATGCCGGGGCACAGTTAAAGAATGCCCTGGATGCTACTATAGAACTTGGTGGGGAAAACTATGTATTCTGGGGTGGAAGGGAAGGTTATATGAGCCTCCTGAATACCGATATGGGCAGGGAACAGGACCATATTGCAACTTTCTTCCATATGGCCAGGGATTATGCCCGGGAACAAGGATTTAAGGGCAACTTTTTTATAGAACCAAAACCCATGGAACCGACCAAACACCAGTATGATTACGATGTGGCTACCGTAATTGGATTTTTGAGAAAATATGATCTTACGGATGATTTTAAACTGAATATAGAGGTAAATCATGCCACCCTGGCCGGGCATACTTTCCAGCATGAACTGCAGGTAGCCGCGAATGAAGGGTTGCTCGGAAGTATCGATGCAAACCGGGGTGATTATCAGAATGGCTGGGATACTGACCAGTTCCCAAATAATGTTTATGAAATGACGGAAGCCATGCTTGTAATATTGGAAGCTGGTGGATTCAAAGGAGGTGGCATAAATTTTGATGCTAAAACTAGAAGGAACTCTACGGATCTGGAAGACATGTTCCATGCACATATTGGCGGCATGGATGTTTTTGCCAAATCTCTGCTTGTGGCAGATACGATCCTGAAGAACTCTGACTATAAAAAATTGAGAAAAGAGCGATATGCTTCTTTTGATTCAGGAAAGGGTGCTGACTTTGAAGCCGGCAGGTTGAAACT
>CBDUCT010000437.1:0-3228 GCA_965365715.1 uncultured Cyclobacteriaceae bacterium
CTGCAATTTTATTGGCATGGCTAATTATAGCGGATTTGATTGGAGCATAAGCAAAATCTCTTGACTGAGTGGCTTCAAGCCCTGAAATTGAGGATATATGGATAATATTTCCTCCTCCAGATTCGATCATCCAGGGTATCACCTTATCACTGGCCTTTACTGTTGCCAGCAGGTCAACATTGATACAAGCCTGCCAGGAAGCGTCATCATCACCCAGGGCTATAGCTGAGGCATTATTGACCAATATATCAATGCTCCCTAATTCATCTTTAGCCGATTCCAGGAATATCTCAAGGGCTTCATGGTTGCTGATATCACATTTTTGTGTAAAAGCTTTTACACCTTTTGATTTTATAATTTCCTCAACTTCATTCAGCAATTCTTCTGTTCGGGCACAGGTGGCTACATTTGTCCCTTCTTCGGCGAACGCAATGGCAATTGAACGTCCGATCCCTTTACTTCCTCCGGTGACCACTACATTTTTCCCTTTTAATTTCAGATCCATGGTTAATTATATTAAAATATATAAAATTCAAATTATGGGTTTTGTTCAGAAATTAAAAAGTATTAAGCTAAAAATTAGGGAAAATGTCCCATTCTTTAAAATTTCAACTTAAAATTTAAATTTGATTTTATACTTTATGGAAAGTTGTAAATGATTAAATTGCCATATTTCCGATGAACAGAAGAAATCTTATAAAAACTCTTTGCCAATCCAGCGCTATTGCTGTTATACCCTCTATCTCCAATTCAAGTGGAAGTGCTCAAACTGGATGGTTGCAGGAATTCTCAGCCCGATGGGAAGTATCAGAAATATATAACCGGGAAGTATTTATGGCCATGCCTGAGGAATATCTGGATTATAAACCTGGGCCGGATGTGATGTCATTCGGAAAGCAATTCTCACACCTTTCCATGGGAATATCCGGATATGCGGCAATTATGCAGGGGCGTGAGGGTTTGGACGAACCGGATTTAATGGACAGGAATGTAATTTTTACATATATGGAAGACTGTTCTGCTGAATTCAGAAGCATGCTTCAGGATTTAGATGAAGAACGTTTGTATTCCAAAGAGCATAAGTATAAGGATGAAGAGATGTGGAAAAATTTTTCCATAGCGGATATTTTATTGCTGGCCTATCACCATACCACGCACCATCGTGGTCAGGCTATTGTTTATCTTCGGCTAAAGGGTATCGAACCTCCGAAATACCGGTTTTAGAGAAAGGCAATTGATAATATTTTAAACAGGTTAAAAAATCGAATATATTCGGGTATCAGGTAATGTCCATTTTCTTTCCCATCTCGAGTATATGATATCTTTCCTGTAAGGGCCTGGAAAGTCTCAATTTTACCTCATAGGGATAAGCATTAGTCCAGAATCGGTTTTCAGGAGTAACCTTAAAAGTATCCCGGTGTTGAGGGAAAATATACTCCGGTTCAAGGGCATTTATAAGAATTACAGATCTCTCAATATAGGTGTTATGTTCTGTTGGAGAGAAAAACAATACATCGATATCTTCCAGAAATAATTGGTCTTCCAGCAGTACCGAATCTCCCATTTGTAGAAAACGTTTGCCTCCGAGGGTGATCACATACCCGCAATCCTGGAGGTTGGCCTCATAATATACAGCATAGTTCTTGTTACCGTGAATTGCTCTGACTGCTTCCACGTGAACATTTCCCACATCAAATTCCTTTCGGGGTTCAGCAATATTAATTCGGTCATCCGGTATCCGTATCTCCTCTCGTGCGGCTTTAAGACAACTGGCAGGCATGACAAATTTACAATGACCATGCTCTGTTAGTATCTTTGAAGTTTCCCTTTCAAAATGATCGCTGTGTTCATGCGTGACGAATGAGATGTCCAGTTCGCTGGCAAGTTCCATAGCAGAAATAGGGGAAGGAACCTCGCGGGCTTTTGTTTCAAGTGGAAGGTCAGTTCCGATAAGCATATCGTCGGATTTTATCAACCATCCATTGTGACCAACCCACCATACAGCAAGCCCTTTGTTATGCGCGCGGATCTCGTCAATGAGTCTGGAATCTGTTCTGGATCTTACATGAACACCCGTAAGAAACATTCCCATCCCAAATATCACTGAATTTTTAATCGATTGCCGCCTGTTCATATTATTAACGCTGTGAGTTTTATAAATTCCTGCCGCTTCATCCAGCACTAAAATAATTAAAAAACAGGCCTAATTCAATAGATAATCACTGAATTGGTTTTGAATGTTTAATTTCAAATTATCAACTGGCTTTTTCAGCCATTATAGATATTGAGAAATATATCTATTTTTTCCCTTTTGCTTTTCCGTTGCCCTTTCCCTTATTTTTTCCCTTATTCTTAGCATTGTTTTTTAATGCATGGAACTCGGGAGAGCCTGGTTTTATTCCCAACTCCTTGGCCATCACCCCCCAACCTTTATCTTTATGAACAGTATAGACTGTCACGATCTCATCAACACTTTTATGAGTTATTCTTGCTATTTCAGCAGTTAAGTAAATATCTCCTGCACTCATACCAATTTCAGCGGCCAGATAATCAATCTTTTTTTCTGATATATTATATCCCAGGCTGATATCAGATCTGAATGCACCGAAATCGAGTCTTGCATTCGCATCTAGCGTGATCAATGACTGGTTTAGATCAGGGTCACTCGAATAATGCTGGGCATGCAATGCATAGGAGCCCAATAAAAGGCAAATAATAAGTAGGTATTTCATAGCTGTATAATAACTTAAAGATGAATTCTATCTAATACATAACGTATCTGTCAAAGAACTTATTATAATTCATTTCAATGATGAGACGCTCAAGCCCGAAATTTCAGCTGCCCCCGTCCGGTTAAATGAAAATATCCTGATATAATCACAAGCTGAAACCAGGTTTGTAACAATATACCAGGATATAACACTCCAATAATTTTATATTCAATGCAGATTGTCTGTCAGTCGTTGAATGTTTGATATTAGTTCTGACATTGTTGCTTTAAAATTTGAGCTAAATTCTTTCCCCAGGCCGGCAGATATGGATCAGAATCCTTATTTTCGGGATTCTCGAGTAATTCCAGGGCTTCATCAAACATTGCACATGATTCTGAGGTATCCTGTCCCATGTATTGTGCTGAACCAAATTTAAACTGTGCGAGCATCAATAAGGCACGGGGATTTTGGTTGTTGAGGGTATAGGCCTGATTGAGAATCATACCACAATCCATCC